>JAOPXW010000340.1 GCA_025964935.1 Friedmanniella sp.
CCGACGGGGCGTATGCGTCCCAGCGGGCCGAGATTCTCCGCCGAGGCCCGGGGCTGGCACTCTGCCGCGCGAACGCCGGGAGCTCACTTGAGCTGTCAGCCCTTTCGAGAGGAACCGAACTGATGCAGTACACCCACCTCGGCCGTACCGGCCTGTCCGTCTCCCGCCTGTGTCTCGGCACGATGAACTTCGGACCGCTGACCGACGAGCCCACCAGCCACGGGATCATGGATGCGGCGCACGACGCCGGCTTCATCTTCTTCGACACCGCCACCGTCTATGGCCGGGACGTCAGCATCGGGCGGACCGAGGAGATCATCGGCAACTGGTTCGGCAGCGGCGGTGGCCGGCGCGAGAAGACCGTGATCGCCACCAAGCTGTACGGCGACCTGGCCGGCGAGGGCTACGCGAACACGTGGCCCAACAGTGGCAAGCTGTCGGCGCTCAACATCCGCCGGGCGCTCGACAAGAGCCTGCAGCGGCTGCAGACCGACTACATCGACCTGTACCAGTTCCACCACATCGACCGCGCGACCCCGTGGGAGGAGATCTGGCAGGCGATGGACGTCGCCGTCCAGCAGGGCAAGGTCCTGTACGTCGGCTCCAGCAACTTCGCCGGCTGGCACATCGCCCAGGCCCAGGAGGCCGCGGCCCGTCGCAACTTCGTCGGTCTGGTCAGCGAGCAGTCGATCTACAACCTGCTCAAGCGTGAGGTCGAGCTCGAGGTCATTCCGGCCGCCGAGCACTACGGCCTCGGCCTCATCCCGTGGTCGCCCCTCCAGGGCGGTCTGCTGGGTGGCGTGATCAAGAAGATCGAGGAGGGGAGCCGGCGCAACGACCGCTCCGAGGAGCTGGAGAAGAACCGGGACGCCATCCAGGGCTTCGAGAACCTGGCCGACGACCTCGGCGTCACCGCCGCTGAGCTCGGCCTGGCCTGGCTGCTGCACCAGCCCGTCGTGACCGCTCCGATCATCGGGCCCCGTACGCCGGACCAGCTCGACAGTGCGCTGAAGACCGTCGACCTCAAACTCGACACCGCCACGCTGGGCAAGCTCGACGAGCTGTTCCCGGGTCACAAGCCCGCGCCGGAGGACTACGCCTGGTGAGCTGAGCTGGCATTCTGAGGGCCCGCTGGGGGAGACCCCGGCGGGCCCTTCGTCTGCGTACGCGGGCACCTCGGCCGAATTCGCGCGGTAGCGCTCACTTCACCCAGGTTTCGGCCGCTCTACCCAGGTTGCAGCCTGGGCCGAGTGGGCGAAACCTAGGTTTACGTAGGTTGCGTCCCCGGAACCGGAGCCCGCAGGAAGGACCGGGAGGCTACGGCGAGGAACTGGAACCGGCGGGCTCGCCGAGCTCAGAGAGGGGCCGGCCGGGGTCGGCGAGGTGGGCGGTGTCCACCTGGCTCCGGGACCGGACGAGTCGGCTGATCTGGTCGGCGACGTCCCAGACGTTGACGTTCATACCGGCCAGCACTCGTCGCTCACGAAGCCAGAAGACGATGGTCTGCTCGGCCGTGAGGTGGCGGAAGACGACCTGGTCGTAACTTCCGGGGCCGACGTAGCCCGTGTACTCCATGCTCAGGTCGTACTGGTCGGTGAAGAAGTAGGGCGGCTGGGTGTCGGTCGCTTGTTGTCCCAGCATTGACCGCGCAGCGACGGCACCCTGGCGGCTGGCGTTGGCCCAGTGCTCGACCCGCAGCCGCTCGCCCAGTTCGGGGTGCCAGGTGTCGGCGACGTCTCCTGCGGCGTAGACGTCGGGGTCGGAGGTGCGCAGGTGCTCGTCAACGCTGATGCCGTTGGTGAGCTCGAGTCCGGCCTCGCGGGCGAGCTCGACGTTGGGGGTGATCCCCACCCCCACCAGGACCAGGTCGGCGGGTACGAGGTCCCCGTCGCGCAGCTGCACACCGGTGACCACTCCGCCCTGACCGGTGAAGCCGGTCACCTGGACCCCGCAACGCAGGTCGACGCCGTGCCGACGGTGGAGATCGGCGAACAGCTGCGCCGGCTCCGGTCCAAGAACGCGGACCAGGGGGAGGTCGGCAGCCTCGAGCACCGTGACGGCCAGGCCCGCGGAGCGCGCGGCCGCCGCGGTTTCCAGGCCGATCCAGCCGGCGCCGACGACCACCACGCGACGGGCCGCCTGCAGGTCGGCGCGGATCTGGTCGCTGTCCTCGAGTCGGCGGAGGTACCGGATGCGGTCGAGGTCCGCGCCGGGGATGGCCAGCCGCCGCGGGGTTGACCCGGTCGCCAGGAGGAGCCGGTCGTAGCGCAGGCGGGTCCCCTCGGCGGTCGTCACGGTGTGGCTGTCCAGGTGAAGCGCGGTGGCTCGGGTGCCCAGCCGGAGCTCGACCTGGTGATCGGCGTACCAGTGGTCGGGGTGGACGAAGAGGCTTTCCCGGTCGGCCTGGCCCTGGAGGTAGGCCTTGGAAAGCGGTGGACGTTCGTACGGGTGGTGGGTCTCGGCGCCGACCAGGGTGATGGGGCCGCCGAAACCCTGCTCGCGCAATGTTTCGGCGGCGATCGCCCCGGTCAGGCCGGCGCCGACGATCAGCATGGTCCCGCTGGTCATCTCTCAGTCCTTTCGGTGTCGGTGGAGGAGGGAGAAGAACTCCGCCCGTGCGGACGCGTCGTCGCGGAGGTGGCCGTGCAGCGCCGACGTCACGGTGCTCGTGTCCGGCGCCCTCACGCCCCGCAAGCTCATGCACAGGTGCTCGGCCTCCACCACCACCGCGACGCCCCGCGGGGAGACGTTGTCCTGCAGCCAGTCGGCGACCTGCTGGGTCAGCCGCTCCTGGACCTGGGGCCGGCGGGCGAACAGCTCCACCACCCGCGCCAGCTTGGAGAGGCCGAGGATCCGGTCGCCGGGCAGGTAGCCGACGTGCGCCACGCCGACAAAGGGCAGCAGGTGGTGTTCACAGACTGACTGCACCGGGATGGACCGCGCGATGATCAGCTCGTCGTAGCCCGCTTCGTTGGGGAAGGTCGTCAGGTCGAAGGGCCGGGGAGTGAACATCTCGGCGTAGGCACGCGCCATGCGTCCTGGCGTCGCGGCCAGGCTCTCGGGATCCAGCTCGACACCGAGGGCCATGAGGAACGTGAAGGCTGCGCGTTCGGCGGCCACGAGGTCGGGCTGCGCCGTGCTGTGGACCACCCGGAGCGGCGTGCCGGGCCGCCTCGACTCTGCGTCCCCGGATGCGGTGATCCGCTCGATGCTCATCATTGACTCCCTCGTCTAACGAACACTAGTGTTGACGTTAGAACGCTCACCGGCTTTCGTCAAGAGATGTGTCCGATAGAGGGGGAATGAGCGTGGACCGCGAGGAGCTGAGGGAGCGGATTTCCGGCGTCGCCGCACTGGCCGAGCCGGTGCGGTGCGACCTCTACCTGTACGTGGTGGGGCAGGATCACCCCGTGAGCCGCGACGAGGCGTGCGAAGCTCTCGCGATCGCCCGCCACACCGCCAAGTTCCACCTGGACAAGCTGGTCGACGAGGGGCTGCTGGTCACGAGTTCCCGGCGGCTCAACGAGCGTCGGGGTCCGGGCGCAGGCCGGCCCACCAAACTGTACGAGCGCTCTGACTGCGAGCTCGCGGTCACCATGCCGGAACGTCGCTACGACTTTGCCGCCCAGCTGATGGCCCAGGCGATCGAGGAGTCATGGCGACAACAGGTCCCGGTCGCCCAGGCTCTGCTCGATGCCGCCCATCAACGGGGGCGCTCGATCGGGCAGCAGGTCCGGTCGCTACTTGACCGGGGCAGCAGCGCAGAGCAGCTGGTCGACGCGACCATCAGCGTCCTCGCCGACGAGGGGTACGAGCCCTACCCCCGCGGCGGGACCCTGGAGCTGCGCAACTGCCCGTTCCACCTGCTGGCACGAGCGCACACCGGCTTGGTCTGCGGTATGAACCTCGCCCTTCTCGACGGGATGGCAGCCGAGGTGGACCCCGGCAGACTCGCGGCCCAGTTGGACCCGGCGCCTCGTCGTTGCTGCGTCGTCCTCACGGCAACCTGAGCCGCGCTGTCTCCTCGCTCAGGGGTTTTCGCTCCGTTCGGTCGGCTCGTCATCACGTGGCTGGTGTCCGAGCAACCGCCCGCTCATGCGTCGGGGTTCGATGCGGATGAAGACGTTACGCACACCCGGTGCCCAAGGCACGAGACCCGCCACGGTCCAGAGGCGGACCATCTCTGCCGGCTCGTTGACGGCTGCGGCGCGTCCTTGGATGACGACGCTCCATCCGCAGCGTCGTTGCCGGTCGAGTTCGTCGACCTCCAGGGCCACGTCGGTGGACCGGATCAGCTCGGACAAGGGCCCGTAGGGCGAGGTTCTGAAGACGAGGGAGGCGCCGTGGCAGACGTAGGTGACCGGCAGGATCTGGGGGCCGTCGGCGGTTTGCCACGCCACCCGCGCCAGGTCGCTGCCCTGCAGCAGCTCCCAGCACTGACGCTCGCTGAGAGCAGTGAACTGTCGAGCTTCGTCATCGAACACGGGTCCGCCTTCGAGTTGGGGTGAGGTCGGGCATCACGGCTGCTTCCGGCTAGCGGCGCTTCGCCACGGTCAGCAGGATGACGGAGTCTTCCAACGCCTCCAGGGCGTGCACCGCCTCCGGAACGATCAGCAGGTCACCCGTCCGCCCGCTCCAGGTGTCCGCGCCAGCTCGCAGACTCACCCGGCCCAGGAGGACCTGGACGGTGGCCTCGCCGGGGTTGGCATGCTCATCGAGCCGGTGCCCGCTCACCAGGGCGACCACCGTCTGTCGCAGGACGTGCTCGTGGCCTCCGTACACCGTCGACGCACTACGGCCACTGCTGGATGCTCGAGCAAGCTCCAGTTGCTCACGGCCAAGGGCTGTCAGGGAAGACTTCTGCATCATGTGTTCCTCTCGATCAGGGGGCGCGGGGGGTACGGGTGAGTCACCAACCCCGGCGGGGAGTGTGGGAACCCAGCTGGGTGGTGTCGCGGCTGCGATAGACGATGTAAGGACGGGTCAGGTAACCCAGCGGCGCGCTGAAGACGTGGACGAGCCGGGTGAACGGCCACAGCGCGAACAAGAACACGGCCGCCAGCCCGTGGAGCTGGAAGCCGATCGGTGCTTCGGCCATCAGCTCGGGGTGCAGGCTGAAGCGGAAGATTCCCCGGAACCAGATGGAGACGCCTTCGCGGTAGTCGTA
>JAOPXW010000344.1 GCA_025964935.1 Friedmanniella sp.
CGGCGTTGATGGTCTGACCCCGGGCGTGGATGATGACCTCGAACTGGCCGCTGGCGGCGTTGCGGTTGGCGAAGCCCGTGGCGAGATCCAGCAGGAGCTTGTCCACGTTGACGTCACCGGTCAGATCCGCGGCGTTCAGCTGCTGCTGGGCGGTGTTGACCGCCTGCCGGGCCTCACTCTTGGCCGTCTCGGTCTTGGCGTCGAGCACACCGATGGTGGCCTGCTGCATCAGCAGGAACCCGCCCAGCACCAGCACCAGCACCGACGCCACGAAGACCGTCAGGACCACCCGCAGCGGCAGCGACCGCCACCACAGCCTCGCCGGCAGCCGCCACGAGCGGGCCGCCAGCCGGCCGAGGGAGGAGAGGGAGGGGGTCCTCATGGACAGCTCGAACCGGACCGGCTACGGAGCAGGATCGGTCTCGCCGGCTTTGTAGCCGATGCCGCGGACCGTGACGACGATCTCGGGGTGCTCGGGGTCGCGCTCGATCTTGGAGCGCAGTCGCTGCACGTGGACGTTGACCAACCGGGTGTCGGCGGCGTGCCGGTAGCCCCACACCTGCTCGAGCAGGACCTCGCGGCTGAAGACCTGCCACGGCCGACGGGCCAGGGCGAGCAGCAGGTCGAACTCCAGCGGGGTCAGCTGGATCGGCTGGCCGGCGCGCTTGACCGAGTGCCCGTCCACGCTGATGGACAGGTCCCCGATCCGCAGGGTCTCGCTGTCGGTGCCCTCGGGCGGGGGGTTGCGCCGCAGCCGGGTGCGGATCCGGGCGACCAGCTCCTTGGCCTTGAACGGCTTGGCCACGTAGTCGTCGGCGCCGGCCTCCAGCCCCTCCACGACGTCGATGGTGTCGGTCTTCGCGGTCAACATCACGATCGGGACGTCGGACTCGGTCCGGATGTCGCGACACACGTCCACCCCGTCCCGGCCGGGCAGCATCAGGTCCAGCAGCACGAGATCGGGGCGGGACTCCTTGAAGGCGGCGAAGGCCTTGTCCCCGTACGCGCACCAGACCGGCTCGAAACCCTCGTTGCGGAGCACGATGGAGAGCATCTCGGCCAGCGCGGCGTCGTCGTCGACGACGAGGATACGGCTGGTCGGGCTGGCACCCTTGGCCGCTTCGGACAACATCTCTCCCCTGGCTCGACGACGCGGAGCCGGAGGTCCGCGTTCGTTGACTGGCGTGCGTTCTGCGTTCGTGCCTCGCCATCCTATGACCCGGCCGAACCGGTGACCCCGCCAAACTACGGGGCCGAGGCGCTGCGGCCACGCAGGCCGCCGACGAAGCGGCGCCGTGTCGGGTCCGGCCACCACCCTCAGTTGAGGTCGGGGTCCTCGAGCCAGGTCGAGAAGTAGGCCAGGCTGGTGGGCTGACGTCGCAGCACGGTACGCCACAGGTTCAGCGGCCGACGGCCGAACACGTCGGCGTACTCCGCGGTGACGACGTGCCACATCCCCTGCGCGATCTCGGTCTCGAGCTGACCCGAGGCCCAGCCGGCGTAGCCCGCGAAGATGCGCAGGTCGCGGTAGGCCCCGGACACGATCTCGATCGGGGTGTCCAGGTGCAGCAGTCCCACGGTGTCGAAGAGCGGGCGCCAGCCGGGGGGCTCCTCACCGGCCTCCATCACGCTGGCCAGGCAGATCGCGCCGTTGGGCGAGACGGGACCGCCGTGGAAGAGCAGCCGGGGCTCCGACACCGACCCGACCCAGTCCGGCAGGACGGCGTCCAGCGGGGTCTGGGAGATCTCGTTCAGGATCACCCCGAGCGCGCCGTCCTCGTCGGAGTCCAGCACCAGGACGACCGTCGAGTTGAACACGCCGTCGGACAGCAGCACACTCGCGACGAGCAGGTCACCCGCCTGCGGCGCGCGGTCAGCCATCGCTGCCGGCCCCCGTCAGGGAGGTCGGGCGGGACCGGGTCCAGACGAAGGCCGCCAGCCCCACGCCGACGCCGACGGAGTCGGCCAGGACGTCGAGGGGGTCCCCCGTACGGGTCGTGTAGAAGAAGTGTTGTACCAGCTCGCTGACCACGGCGTGGGCGAGGAAGGCGGCCGTGACCAGGGCGATCCCGCGTCGGTGCAGGCCCCTGCCCGTACGCCGGAGACCCGTGGCCACGGCGACGAGGACCAGGAACAGCGGCAGCGCGAACCCGACCAGGTGCTCGAGCTTGTCGGCCTGCGGGAACCAGCGCGGGGTGACCGGCCCGGTCACCCGGTAGAGCCCCCACAGGTGGATCAGGACCGCGAGCAGCGCCGCCGCTGCGAGAACCGGCCAGCCGGGCGCCTGCGGTCGTGGCCTGCTGGTCACCGCTAGATCGCGAGCTCGGTATCGGTTGGCAGCTCAGCCGGCCCGCCGGCCGCCCGCCGGACGGCGGCGGCCACCGCCTGGTGCACGTCGGAGTGGAAGACGCTGGGCATGATGTACGAGGCGTTCAGCTCGGCGTCGGTGACGACCCCGGCCAGCGCCTTGGCCGCGGCCAGCAGCATGGTCGGGGTGATCTCGGCGGAGCGGGCGTCCAGCAGCCCCCGGAAGACGCCGGGGAAGGCGAGCACGTTGTTGATCTGGTTGGGGAAGTCGGAGCGGCCGGTGGCCACCACGGCGGCGTACTTCGTCGCCTCGGCCGGGTCGATCTCCGGCTCCGGGTTGGCCAGGGCGAACACGATGGCGCGGTCGGCCATCGCGGCCACGTCGTCCCCGTTGAGGACGCCCGGCGCGGAGACCCCGATGAAGACGTCGGCGCCGACCACGGCCTCCTTCAGGGTGCCGGTCAGGCCGTCCTCGTTGGTGTGCTCGGCCACCCAGGCCAGCTCGCCGGTCAGACCCTCGCGGGAGTGGTGCACGACACCGGCGATGTCGGCGACCACGACGTGCGTCGCGCCGGCGGCGAGCAGCAGCTTGATGATCGCGGTACCCGCGGCCCCAGCACCCGACATCACGATGCGCACGTCGGCGATCTTCTTCTCCACCACCCGCAGGGCGTTGTAGAGGGCGGCCACCACCACGATGGCCGTGCCGTGCTGGTCGTCGTGGAAGACCGGGATGTCGAGCAGCTCACGCAGCCGACGCTCCACCTCGAAGCAGCGCGGCGCGGAGATGTCCTCCAGGTTGATCCCGGCGAAGCCGGGGGCGACGGCCTTGACGACGGCGATGATCTCGTCGGTGTCCTGGGTGTCCAGGCAGAGCGGCCACGCGTCGATGTCGGCGAAGCGCTTGAACAGGGCGGCCTTGCCCTCCATCACCGGCAGGGCGGCCTCAGGCCCGATGTTGCCCAGACCCAGGACCGCGGACCCGTCGGTGATGACCGCGATGCTGTTGCGCTTGGAGGTCAGCCGGCGGGCGTCCTCCTTGTTCTTGGCGATCGCGAGGCAGACGCGCGCCACCCCGGGGGTGTAGATCATCGAGAGGTCGTCGCGGTTGCGGATCGGGTGCTTGGAGTTCATCTCGATCTTGCCGCCGAGGTGCATCAGGAAGGTCCGGTCGCTGACCTTGCCGATGACCACACCGGTCACCTGGCGCATCGCCTCGACCAGCGTGTCCGCGTGGTCGGTGTCGCGGGCCGCGCAGGTCACGTCGATCTGGAGCCGCTCGTGACCCGAGGCCGTCACGTCGAGGGCGGTGATCGCTCCCCCGGCGTGCTCCACGGCGGTGGTCAGCTGACTCACCGCCGCACCGCCGGCCGGGACCTCCAGGCGGACAGTGATCGAGTAGGACACAGACGGGACGGCGCTCACGCTGCGATCCTCTCACGAGTGGCTCTGACGGCCGAGGACGCACACGCGGACGGTGTCGGCCCGGGGTCTGCGCTCACGGGGAGCCGCCCCCGGCGGACTGTCCGTCCTCCTCCCGGGTCCTCGACACCCACAGATTGATGTCGCCCTGACCCAGCGCCACGGCCAGCAGCTCGGGGAAGCGGTCGGGGGTGCAGGCGAAGGCGGGCACCCCGAGGGCGGCCAGGGCAGCCGCGTTGTCGTGGTCGTAGGACGGTGCCCCGCTGTCGGCCAGGGCCAGCAGCACGACGACGGTCACCCCGTCCCGGCGCAGGGCGGCGACCCGGCGGAGCATCTCCTCGGTGACCCCGCCCTCGTAGAGGTCCGAGATCAGTACCAGGATTGTCTCGGCCGGGCGGGTGATCAGCCCGGCGCAGTAGGCCAGGGCCCGGTTGATGTCGGTGCCGCCGCCCAGCTGGCAGCCGAAGAGCAGGTCGACCGGGTCGCTGAGCCGCTCGGTCAGGTCGACAACCTCGGTGTCGAAGACGACCAGCGAGGTCCGGACCGAACGCATGGAGGCGAGCGTCGCCCCGAAGACGGCGGCGAGGACAAGCGACTCCGCCATCGACCCGGACTGATCGACCGCCACCACGACCTCCCGGGCCACCGAGGGCGAGCTCCGGGCGTACCCCACCAGCCGCTCGGGCACGATGGTCTGCTGGTCGGGCTGGTAGGTGTGCAGGTTGCGGTGGATGGTGGCGTTCCAGTCGATGTCGGCCAGCCGGGGGCGGCGGGTCCGGGCGGCGCGGTTCAGCGCGCCCTGGACCGCAGCCCGGGTCTTGTCCGCGATCCGGCGCTCGATATCGGCCACGACCTTGGCCACGACCAGCGCCGCGGTCCGGCGAGTGGTCTCCGGCATCACCTGGTTGAGGCTGACCAGGGTGGCCACCAGGTGCACGTCGGGCTGGACGGAGTCGAGCAGCTCGGGCTCGAGCAGCATGGAGGTGAGGTCCAGGCGCTCGATGGCGTCCCGCTGCATGACCTGGACCACGCTGGTCGGGAAATAGGTGCGGATGTCCCCGAGCCAGCGGGCGACCCGGGGCGCCGACGAGCCGAGCCCGCCCCGCGTACGGGTCAGGCCGGGTCCGCGGTCGGGGTCGGCGTCGTAGAGGGCCGCGAGGGCCCCGTCCATCTCGGCCTCCTCGCGGCTGCCGGGCTCGCCGAGCTCCTCCTGGGCCGCCTCCCCGAGCAGCAGCCGCCACCGGCGGCGACGGCTCTCCGTCGGGTCGGTCGTCAGGGCGGTTGCGGTCGGATCCCGCACGACGGGGTCGTCCGCGGACGGGCTCATCGACGCCACCCCAGCAGCAGGTCGACCGTCCGCAGGGCGGGCAGGTCCTCCTCCGCCCCCTCGGGCGGGCCGACCGCTCCCGCGTGCGGACCCGGCGGCACCGGCTCGGGCGGGTGGGCCAGCCGGCCGCCCAGGGCCCGCCGCTCCGCCGCGCTGAAGGTGCCGAACGTCCGGCGGACGAGGGGCAGCACGTCGGCGAACTCCTCGTCGGCCAGGCCCGCGACCCAGCCGTCCAGCAGGCCGCGGAGCTCGGCGTCGTGGATCAGCAGGGTGGCGCCGTCGGCGAAGAAGCCCTCCACCCAGGCCGCCTTCCGGGCGGCCGGTACCCCGTGCGAGAGGGCCCGGCCGAACCGGAGCGGGACGTCGTCCAGCTCCTCGGCGTCGGCCAGGAGGCGTACGAGACGACCACCGAGAAGCCCGTGCAGATCCGCCCGGTCCGCGGTCGCGCGGCAGGTCGCCAGCCAGCGGGCCCGCAGGTCCAGCCCCCCGGCGTCGTCCGCCCGGGCCTCGAGCAGCCCCACCGCGGCGCTGACGCCGTCAATCCGCAGCCGCATCGCCGCCGCGTCGTCCTCCCCGGCGCCGACCACCGCGAGGGTCAGGCCCGCGCAGATCCGCAGCACCAGGACCTGGGCCACGGACCGCAGCACCGAGGTGTCGGTCCCGCGGACGTCGCCGTAGCGCTCGGCCCGGGCCAGCGCGGGCAGCGCGTCCATCAGGTGCACGACGTCGGCGTCCAGGGCGGCCTTGGCCTCGAGGGTCCGCAGCAGCTCGGCGAGGGCGTCGGGCAGGTCGGCGAGCAGGCACCGCTCGACGGCCCCGGTGAGCTCCTGGAGCGAGCCCTCCCGCGAGACCGCGGCCACCCGGGCCGCCGCCGCCGACTCGACCGTGGTCCCCCAGACCGCCGCCTCGACCAGGGCGATGGCGTACTCGGGCTGCCACTGGGACTCCCACACCTCGCGGAACGTCCCCTGGCTCACAACGGTGCTCTCCCCCGGCACCACCCAGGCCAGGTCGAGCAGCCGCAGCCGGTGGAAGAGCCGGGACCGCGCCTGGTCGATGGAGGTCCGCAGGTCGAGGTCGTGCGTGCGGACCTGCGGCTCGCGGCGGAGCCGGAGCGTGCGGGACTGACGCTGCAGGTCGGCGTCCAGGGGGACGGTCGGGACCCCCGGCGCCACCGACCCCAGAGCCTGGCCGACGACCAGCCGGTCGGTGACGAAGCGGACGGCGAGGTCGTCGCCCTCGCACAGCACGGCGCGGGTGGCCTCGGTGACCTCGGCGAGCCCGGCCATCGGGCGGTTGCGGAGGGCGGCCAGCGTCTCGGCCAGCCGGACCGCCTCGATCACGTGGGCGCTGGAGACGGGCAGGTCCCGGTCCCGCAGTGCGTGGGCGACCGCGGCCAGCCAGCGGACGACCGGCTGGTCCGGCGCGGTCCACAGGTGGTGGTACCAGCCCGGAGACGTGACCCCCGCGCCGTAGCCGGTGGCGGTCGCGAGCCGCTGGTGGGTCCAGGGCACCCAGGTCAGCGCCACCTTGCGCTTGGGGGTGCCGCGCAGCACGCGCGCGTCGGCGACCGCGGGGGGCAGCGGCCAGGTCAGGGCTGGTGCGTGCCAGGCCCCGCAGACCACGGCCACCCGCTGCCGCCCCCGTTTGCGGGCCGCCCGGATCGTCTGCCGCATGTACGCCTCCCGTCGCCGCTCCCGGTCGGCCTCCCGGTCCCGGGGAGCGAGCGCCAGCAGCCGCAGCTCGGCCATCGCCTCGGTGAGGGCGGGAAAGGGTGAGGCGGGCCGGGCCGGACCGCCGTGGTGGCGCAGCTCGACCACGTCGTCCCACCAGCGCTCCGGGTCGTCGTAGCCGGCGGCCGAGGCCAGGGCGGCGAGGGGGTCACGGCTGGCCAGCCGGGCGTGCGCCGCCAGCCAGCGGGCCCGCTCCTCGGGGCTCAGGCCGCCCGACCCCGCACCGGGGGGCACCTGGCCTCCAGGACCCAAATCCACGCCCGCCCCGGGTCGGGGGTCCCCGGCCGCGAAGACGGCGGCGTCCGGGTCCGCCTCGTGCTCGGGCTCCTCCTCGTCGAGCAGCGTCGCGGGTCGCGGCGCCAGCACCTGCGCGGCGGGCAGGTCGCAGAAAGCGACCTCTACGCCGCGTTCGAGGGCCCAGCGCATCGCCTGCCACTCCGGGGAGAAGACGGCGTACGGCCAGAAGGCCGCCACCCGCGGCTCCTCGGGGGCGTACGCGAGCAGCGCCACCGGCGGCTCGGTTCCCTCCGCCGTGACCCAGGGGATGAGGCTGTCCGCGTCGGCGGGACCCTCGATCAGCACCACGTCGGGCCCGTACGCCTCCAGGGCCGCCAGCAGGGAGCGGGCCGAACCCGGGCCGTGATGGCGGATGCCGAAGACCTCGACCGGGGCGCCACCGGAACCCGCCGAGGTCGGGTCCGTCACAAGGTCGTTCACCCCCGGGCGCAAGCTTGTGCCCTCCCCCAGGGTCGGCGGGTCCTCGGTGTCGAGGGTTGCGGTCACCGCACCTCCCGGCAGGCCTCGTAGAACTCCGACCATCCCTCCCGCTCCCGGATGACCACGTCGAGGTATTCCTCCCAGGCGACCCGGTCGGTCACCGGGTCCCGGATGACCGCGCCCACCAGGCCGCCGGCGATGTCGTCGGGCCGCAGCCGGCCGTCGCCGAAATGTGCCGACAGGGAGATCCCGCTGGTCACCACCGAGATGGCCTCCGCGGTCGACAGGGTTCCCGACGGGGATTTCAGGCGGGTCCGGCCGTCCGTGGTGAGGCCGCTGCGCAGCTCCCGGAAGACCTGGACGACCCGGCGGATCTCCTCCATGGCCGGCGGGACCGGTGGCAGCTCCAGCGAGGCGGCCAGCTCGGCCACCCGGCTCGCCACGATGGCCACCTCACTCTCGGCGTCGACCGGTAGCGGAAGGACGACCGTGTTGAACCGCCGGCGCAGGGCCGAGGACAGCTCGTTCACACCCTTGTCGCGGTCGTTGGCCGTGGCGATCACGTTGAAGCCCTTCCGGGCCTGGGCCTCCCGCCCCAGCTCGGGCACCGGCAGGGTCTTCTCCGACAGCACGGTGATGAGGGCGTCCTGGACGTCCGCCGGGATCCGGGTCAGCTCCTCGATCCGCGCGATCGAGCCGGCCTCCATCGCCCGCATCACCGGCGAGGGGACGAGCGCGGCGTCGCTGGGACCCTCGGCGATCAGCCGGGCGTAGTTCCAGCCGTAGCGGATGGCCTCTTCGGCCGTGCCCGACGTGCCCTGCACCATCAGGGTCGAGGAGCCCGAGACGGCGGCCGCCAGGTGCTCGGAGACCCAGGACTTCGCGGTGCCCGGGACACCGAGCAGCAGCAGGGCGCGATCGGTCGCGAGCGTGGCCACGGCCACCTCGACGAGCCGCCGCGCCCCGACGTACTTGGGCATGATGACGGTCCCGTCGGCCAGGGTGCCGCCGAGCAGGTAGGTCACGACCGCCCAGGGCGACATCCGCCAGCGCGGCGGGCGGGGCCGGTCGTCGGCGCCGGCCAGCGCCCGCAGCTCACCGGCGTAGACCTGCTCGGCGTGCGGTCGCAGCGCGTCCGCGGGGGCGGGTGTGGTCACGGGGGCTCCTGTCGTGGACCCCGACCGGGAGGTCGGGGCGGTCGTGGGTCCCGGCCCAAGGCCGGGGCCGGTCGTGGGTCCCGGCCCAGAGCCGGGGCGGTCCTCGCGCCGGGTCATGGCGGACCGGACGGGTGGACAGGAGGCAGGTCCAGGGAGGGCAGCTCGGGAGCCACCCCCTCGAAGGCCTCCGCCAGGGCGGCCCGGGCCGTCACCGAGCCGACGCAGGCCGCGAGGGCCTGCCGCGTCGCCCGGGCCGACCACGGGCTGGTCAGGCGGGCCGGCGCGAGGAAGTAGTCCAGGGCCCCCCGCAGCATGGCCGCCTGGTCCAGCGGCAGCAGCGCGCCGAGGCGCCGACCGTAGCGTTCCGAGCGGCCACCGAGCTGGCCCCGCCCCAGTGCGGTCAGGGCGACCGCGGTCACGGTGGGCGGCCACGGTGAGACCACGTCGAAGACCCGCTCCGGGTTCTCGGCCACGTCGTCGTCGGTGACCGGCGTGCGGCACGGTTCCGCACCGGCGCTCAGCACCCCCGGCGACGCCGCGACCAGGGAACGGGCCAGACGCGACCAGGCCGGGTTCTGCCCGACGAACCAGACCCCGCTTACGCCGTACGCCGAGGCCAGCAGGTCCCGGTCCACCCCGGGCTGCCGGGTGGCGAGCCCGGCCAGGGCCGTCCAGTGCTCGGGACCGACCCCCACCCCGTGGCGCACCGCGAACCCGAGCCACTGGTTGACCAGCTCGGGCACCGGCTGGTCCAGCAACCCGTCCAGGACGACCCGGGCGGGAGCCGAGGCGAACGGCAGCTCCTGCCGGGGACCGAGCTCTGGAGTGGCTTCGCCGGCCGGCCGCGCACGGGTCCTGAACCTGACCCGTTCCCGCGCGGCGAGGTCCAGGACCAGACCGGCCGGGTCGTGGGGCAGCTCGGACTCCGAGGCCGGCGTCGGCCCGGAGCCGACCCGGGGCCCGGCCTCGGCCCCGCCGCCGGTCCGAGGGTCGGCACGCAACAGCTCGACCGGGAGCGTCCGCCGGTTCGTCCCCAGCAGCGCCACCGTGACCACCTCGGCCCAGACCGTCACCTCAGGCCGCCCGTCCGAGCAGGTCGGTCGTGAAGACCCGGGTGTCGTCGGGATCGGCCAGCAGGCTGAGCGGTCGCAGACCAACCGGGGTCCACTCACCGAACACCGACACGGGCCCGGACCCCGCGTACGCCACCAGCGGCCAGGGGTCCCCGGCCAGTCCGACCAGGGGCACGGCCTCACCGGCACCGTCGACCAGGGCCCAGCCCTCCCCCGCGCGTCGAGGTGCCAGCGGCAGCCCCGCCACGACGCTGGGCATCCGGGACGCCCACGGGTCCTCGGCCAGCAGGGCGGCGAACCGCTGACGTTCCTCGGCGACGGTCCGCCCCGGCGGTCCGGCCGCCGCCCCCGGTGGTGACCCGGTCGACTCCGGGTCCGGGGCAGCCCGCTCCGGGGCAGCCGGTCCGGGGCCGGCCGGTTCTGGGGCGGGAGCCCCGACCAGGGCTCGGAAGGAGCCCGATCCTGGGTAGAAGTGCAGAACCGCGTCCAGGCGCGTGCCCGCCAGCACGCTGGCGTCCAGCTCCATCCCGGGCGGCGCGTAGCTGAGGTACAGGGCCCAGCGCCTGGTCCTGGCCCCCCACAGCCAGACCCGGCGGCTCTCCAGCCGGTTCTCCACCGTGTCCACCTGACCGAGGCCGGTCCACTGGTCCGACACCCCGGGCCCGGCCAGGACCTCGGCCTTGCTGGTCGGATATCCCACCCGGGACCGCACCGTGACCGCGAGGGCCGGTGGCAGGGCGGCCAGGCGACGATGGGCCTCCACCAGCAGGTGCAGCCCGGCAAGGGCGTCGAGCACCCGGGCCGGCCAGTCCCCGGAGCGGAGGTCGGCTTGAACGGCCCGGAGCATTGCGGCGGCTCCCGGAGCCTGCGCATCGACCAGGCGGGCGGCCACCCGCTCGATCTCGGCCTCCCCGCCGCGCTCCAGGCCCGCCAGTCCGCCCCGCACCTGGTCGTGCAGCCACTGGGAGAGCTCGTCCAGCCCGGTGTTGACCCGTTCGACCCGGGCGGCTGCGCGTCGGGCCGCCGCCACCGGATCGATGGGGGCCGCGGCCGCCGTCCGGGTCGGCTCCAGGTCCGAGCGGGCCGCCAGCCAGCGCCGCGCAGCCTCCGACGGCGGCGCGGACCCCACCGCCCCGTCGAGCTGGCGCAGCAGCAGGGCCAGGGCGTGCTTGCAGGGAGACCGACGACTGGGACAGGTGCAGCTGGCGGCCAGCGGGCGTTCCAGGCTCACGACGCACGCGTACGGCGTCCGCGCGCTGCCCTGGCAGCTGCCCCAGACCGCGTCGACCGGCCCGCCCGAAGAGCCGTCTCCGGCCGCGGTCGCCGGATCGCGGGCATCGGCCGGCGGAGCACCCGGCCCGGTGCGGACCCCGGTGGCGCTCCAGCCCCCGGAGCCCGCCAGCCGCGCCACCGAGCGCGGTCCGTCGGTGCCGGATGCCAGTCCGAGCACCTCCTCGCGCGTCCAGGTGGCCATGCGCGACACCTTAGTTCGGCAGACTGACAGTGCTCGCCGCCCGGACCGGGCGGGCCGCTGGGGCACCGTTCAGGTCATGTTGTGCCGAAGGCCCTCGGGTGACCGGAGCCCCAGGATGGCCTCGAGCATCCGGGCGGCGGCCACGGAGGCGGCCACGTCGTGCATCCGGAGGATCCGGGCCCCCTCCAGGACACAGACGCTCGCCGCGGCGAGCGAGGGGGCCAGCCGGTCGGGCTTGGCCAGACCCGTCGACTCGCCCACGAAGTCCTTGTTGGAGACCGCGGCCAGCATCGGCAGGCCCAGGTCGGCGACGGCGCGCAGCCCCCGGGTCAGCGTCAGGGTGTCCAGGGTGTTCTTGTTCAGGTCGTGCCCGGCGTCGAGCACGATCCGGCTCTCCGGAACCCCCTGGTCGACGGCCTGCTGCACCCGCGACTCCAGGAACCGCCGCACGTCCTCGACCACGTCGTCGTAGCGCGGCCGGGGGTGCGGCTGCCGCGGCGCGGCCAGGCTGTGGGTGATGACGACCGTCGCCCCACTCCCGGCGACGACCGCGGCCAGCTCGGGGTCGCGCAGGCCGGTGGTGTCGTTGACCACCGAGGCCCCGGCGGCGATGCTCGCGGCGGCGACCTCGGGCCGGAAGGTGTCGACCGAGATGACGACGTCGCTGGCCCCCGCCACGGCCGCCACGACGGGGACCACCCGGTCGACCTCCTCCTGCGTCCCCACCGGTCGGGTGTCCGGCGAGAACGGCACTCCGCCGACGTCGACCCAGCCGGCCCCGGCGTCGGCGGCCCGCAGCGCGGCAGCCACCGCCGCGTCGAGGGTGAAGGTCGCCCCCTGGTCGAAGAAGGAGTCGGGGGTGCGGTTGACGATCCCCATCACCACGATCTCGCGGTCGAAGTCGAACCGGCGGCGGCCGATGGTGCGCAGGGGCTGGCGCAGCGGCGGCAGGTAGGTCACCGGGCCAGTGTGCCCGACCGCCCCGCCCCCGACGCCGGTCGTCACCGGGGTCGTGGTCCGCGCTTGGATGGGGGTCATGGCGACCCGGGACACCGACGTGGAGGAGCTGGTCGCCCAGCTCGAGGAGGTCCGGCGCACCGACGGGGCCCGCTACCGCACCTACCGCGTGTCGGGCCACACGTTCGGCTACCTGTGGCCCGCGACGCAGACCGTCGGCCTGCGCCAGCTCCTCGCCGAGCAGCTGGCGCTGGTGGCCGAACGGCCCACCGTGTTCGAGGTCCAGTTCACCTCCGGGGCGTACGGCTGGGTCGTCGCCCATCTGGCCGGGCTGGACCGGGCCGAGCTCGCCGAGCTGGTCTACGAGGCGTGGCGGCTGACCGCCGACCCGGTCCTGGTGGCGGCCCGGGCCGAGGCCCTGCCCACCTGAGCCCGCCGATCGCCGGTCAGCGCGGGATGATCTTGAAGAGCACCCGGTGCCGCACCATCAGCCACAGCAGCGCCAGGATGCCCAGGTGGGCGGCGGAGTTCAGGAGCACGTTGCCCTGATCGAGCCCGGGCACGTTGGCCAGCACCAGGGCGACGACGATGTGCACCACGAAGACGTACAGGGTCGCCTGCCCGAGCGGGACCAGGAACCAGCCGAGGAGCCGGTGCAGGGGGGCCCAGAACGCGCTGAGCAGGGCGTACGCGCTGACCAGCAGCACCAGGGTGGCCAGGACCCGCCCCAGGCCGAGGTCGGTCCGGTTGAACCACTGCCCGTCGAAGGCGTTCCAGGTGGCGTCGGGCACCAGGGCGAGCCGGACGTCCCAGCGGTTGGAGAGGAACGGGTTGCTCCAGCTGAACACCATCATGGCGGCCTGGAGCAGCACCGCCCCGACCACCAGCACTCGGCCCGCCGCCGTCCTCGACCAGGCCAGGAGCTCCCGCTGGTACCAGCCCGCCGCGACGCCGTGCACGAACAGCAGCTGCCAGACCAGCAGCGGGAAGGGGCTCTCGAACTGGGCCTGGAAGAGGGAGGCCGGCGCGACGGCGTGGCTGAGATAGAGCAGCCAGCTGAGGACGAGCAGCACGGCCACCAGCCGTCGCTGCAGCGCCGCCACCATCACCGGAGCCACCGCCAGCAGCACGACGTACAGGCCGAGGATGTTGAACTGGTAGGGACCCAGCCGCAGCAGCACGATGTCCCGCAGGATCCAGCCCGGCACCGGGTAGTCGAGCAGCCGCCCGATGTTGGGGTAGAGCTCGAACGAGTCGTGGGTGACCGGGTTGGTGTAGGTGGTGATGACCCGACCGTCGACCCCGGGGAGCAGGGTCAGCACGTACACGCCGAGCAGCACGACCAGGGCCGTCAGGTACAGGGTGAGGGCGCGTCGGGTCAGCGCCGCGGTCACGGCCAGCAGGTCCGAGCGCTGAAGCCGGTCGCGGTAGACCAGGCCGACGACGATGCCCGAGAGAGCGACGAAGATCTCGGCCCCCGACACCGGCCCGATCGCCTCCTGGGTCAGGAGCTGGAAGAGCGAGGGCATGGCCAGGTGGTTCAGGACGACGAAGACGATCGCCACGCCCCGGAGGGTGTCGATCCGGAGGTCCCGGGTCCCCCCCTCCGGGTAGGCCCAGCGCGGCCGGGGGAGCAGGCCGACCACCAGCAGCGCCACGGCCGTCGCCGCCAGCAGGCCGATCACGATCCCGGCCGCACGGCCGCCCAGGACCAGGCCGTCGGGACCCAGGTCCGGCGTCCCGGTGGCGCGGGCCAGCAGCCGCGGGGTCAGCAGCACCAGCGGGACGGCCACAGTGACCAGCACCGCCGCCAGCCAGCGCGGACGGGCCGCCGGGAGGGCACGGCTGGGGGCGGGCTCGGTGCGCAGGCTCATCGTCCGGCCTCCACAGCGTCGGCGGTCTCGGGTTCGAACCCGCGGTAGAGGGCGGCCTGCACGATCACGCTGAGCACGACCAGGTCGTACGCGATCCAGACCATGTTGACGCTGGTGGGCAGGATGTCGGCCTGGCCAACGACCATCCGCACCACCCCGACGACCGCGGCGAAGACGAGGAGGCCCATCGCGGCGAGCTGGGGGCGGACGAGGTGCCAGGCGGGCGCCCCGACCTGGCGGGTCTTGGGGGTGACCACGAAGCCCAGGCTGCGGCCGAACACCACGTTGCCGACGGCGGTGGTGCAGGCCCGGATCCACAGCGGGAAGAGCGCGAGGCTGTACTGCTGTCCGCGCCACGTCTTGACCCCCCAGCCGACCACGAGGAAGAGCAGCTGGTTGGCCAGCAGGAAGGGCAGCAGGTGGAGGAAGAACGGGCCGCCGAAACTGATCACCGGGCTGGTGCCGATCAGCATGTAGACGATCGGGGCGGCGATGTAGACCACGGCCGCGAAGCCGGACAGGTAGCTCCACATCGTGGCGAGGTACATCATCCGCTGCGGAACGGTCAGGCCGCGCTGGGTGAGCGGGTTCTCCCGCAGCAGCACCTGCAGAGTGCCCTGCGACCAGCGCAGACGCTGATGCAGCATGGTCGCCAGGTCCTCCGGCGCCAGACCGTGGGCCAGCACCTCGTGGTGGTAGACCGTTCGCCAGCCCGCCGCGTGCAGGCGCATGGCGGTGGCCATGTCCTCGGTGACCGAGATGGTGGCCATCGGCATCACGGCCTGGGCCTCCAGGGCCCGGTCGACGTCGATGGCCAGCACGATCTCGTGCACCTGGGCCAGCGCCTCCAGGGGTGAGGACCCGCGGGCGGTCAACGCGGCCAGGGCCCGCTCGTCGATGACCGGCAGGCCCGACTCGGGCTCGGTGTGCACCGCCATCCCGCCGATGGCCTCGAGGTCGGCGGTGAGGGCGGCGAGGTCGGCAGACACGGTCAGCCGGGACGCCACCCGGGCGCGCTGCTGGAAGCGCCAGGTGACCTGGCCGACGGCATCACCGCCCGCGAGCTCGGCCCGGGCGGCCCGGACCGCGAGCCGCAGCTCCTGCAGCGCCTCCCGCACCTCGGGGCCGTGCTCGTCGGCGTTCTTGTGCACGGTCCGCAGGATCCGGTCGGCGGCCCGCAGGGTCTCCCGTACGGCTCGCTCCACCTCCCGGACGTAGCCGGCGACCCCGATCTGCATCAGCGCCTCCCGGCGCAGGACGGCGTTGGAGCCGCAGAAGAAGGCGGCGTTCCAGCCGTCCTTGCCCTGCTGGATCGGGCCGTAGAACAGCGGTGCCTGGCTGCCCAGCGGGTCGGAGTCGGTGACATTGGTGAACCACTGCGGGGTCTGGACGAGGGCGACCTGGTCGTCGCGGAACCAGCCCAGCGTGAGGTCGAGGATGTCGGGACTGGGGATCTGGTCGGCGTCGAGGATGAGCAGGAACTCCCCCGAGGTCATGAACAGCGCGTTGTTCAGGTTGCCGGCCTTGGCGTGCCGCGGGCGGTCCTTCCAGTCCTCGGTCCGGGTCAGGTAGCCGATCCCGGCCGCCTCCGCCGCAGCGCGCATCTCGGGCCGGGCGCCGTCGTCGAGCACCCAGGTCTCGTGCGGGTGCCGGATGGCCTGGGCCGCGAGCGCGGTGGTCATCACCATCTCGACGTCCTCGTTGTAGGTGGTGATGAAGACGTCCACCGTGGCCCCCCGGGGCGGCTTGGGCGCCTTCCCGCGCTCCCGCAGCCGCCACATGGTGAAGCCGAACAGGAATCCGTCGACGAAGCTGTACGTCTCGGCCAGGATCAGCGGCACCGCCAGCGGCCAGGCGGCCCAGTTCACCGAGAACAGCCAGCGCCAGACGATGTAGTTGGCGCCCAGGGCCACGGTGAGCACGGCCAGTGCCCGGACCAGGAAGCGGCGGGCGCTCCACGGCACCGGCACCTCAACGGTGCTCAGCGCGTCGTCGTCCACCGAGGTGTCGTCGACGACCGGCCCGTCGCTCTGGACCGCCTGCGGGTTGTCGAGCGTGGAGTGGTTCTCGAGCGTGGAGTGGTCGCTGACCGACCCTTCGTCGCGGTCGTCCACCGGGATCTCGAGAGAGCGGTTCGAGGTCACATTGCCCCTAGGTTTCGGTCGAGGGACCCGACGCGGAGGCCGGGCCCTGCGGTGCGGACACCGCCTGGTCTCCCCGAGACGCGGCCGCTCACCCCAGGGGCGGCCCTGCGCCCATTGTGCCGCACTCCGCCGTCCTCGGGGCGGCTGCACAGAACCTCCCCCGGCGCTCACCTGCGGGGACCCGGCTCCGCGGGGGACGTAACGCGCGCGGCCCCGGCGGCGATATAGCCGATGAGCCTCCGGGGGTGGCTCGCGCGTCCGGCCGTGCGGCCAGCCGTCTGCAGAACAGGAGTCCGGATGACGCTCGCCCCCCCAGCGCCGAACCAGGCCTCGATCGACGCCATCCTCGAGCTCGAGACGCATGCGCTGCAGCGCTTCGACCGGGTGGTCCGCCTGGCGCAGCAGCTCTTCGACGTGCCGCTGGCGTCGGTCAACCTGCTCGACCACGACTTCAACTTCTACCAGGCGCAGTTCGGCCCACCCTCGCAGCTGCCGTCGGAGGCGTACGACTTCTGCCGGCGGACGATCACCGAGCCGGGCCCCTTCGTGGTCCCCGACGCCAGCTCCGACCTGACCTTCGGCTCCCATCCCATCGTGGTCGGCGCACCGGGGGTCCGGTTCTACGCCGGTCAGCCGCTGGTCTCCTCCGGCGGGCAGCGGGTCGGGTCGCTCTGCATCCTGGACACCAAGCCGCGGGTGATCACGGCCCCCGAGCTGCGGCTGCTGCGGGACCTGGCCGACTGGGTGCAGAAGGAGGCCGACGCCGACCGGGAGCTCGTCCGGGCCAGTGAGGTCCAGCGCCAGCTCCTGCCGCAGACGTCCCCGGTGCTGCCCGGCTGGGACGTGGCGGGTCGCTGCCAGCCCGCGCGCGAGGTGGGCGGTGACTTCTTCGACTGGTACGCCGTCGGCGAGCAGCTGCAGTTCGTGGTCAGCGACGTGATGGGCAAGGGCATCCCGGCGGCCCTGATCGCGGCCAGCATCCGGGCCGTCCTCCGGGGGACCTCCCGCTACAACGGCCTGCAGGAGTCGATGAACCGGACCGCGATGGTCCTGGAGCACGACCTCGCCGAGACTGCGACGTTCGCCACGATGTTCTGCGGCCGGCTCGACCCGGTCTCCGGCTCGCTGAGCTACGTCGACGCCGGGCACGGACTCACCATGGTGGTCCGGGCCTCCGGCCGACTCCGGAGGCTGCTGTCCGACGGTCGACCCCTCGGCGCCGGCTTCGGGGAGTCGCTGACCGCCCACCAGACCCGGCTCGAGCCCGGGGACACGCTGGTCTGCGTCAGTGACGGCTTCCTCGACTTCTTCGCGACGACCGACGAGGCGCTGACCGCCGCCATGGGGGCGGTCGCCGTCAGCTCCTCGGCCGAGGAGATCGTCAACCGGCTCTGCCGCCGGGACGGGACCGCCACCCGCACCGACGACCTGACCGCGGTCGTCGTCCGTCGGCAGGCGACGCGATGAGCCACCCGCCGACCCACGAGCCCCCGAGCCCCGTACGGCGGCTTCGGCGGCCCCGGCCCCGGACCCGACAGCGGCTCGCCCGAGCCTCCGCCACCTTCCTCCACGAAAGGAACCGCGTGATCGCCCGCACCGTACGCGACCGGACCTCGGCCGCCGCCTCCCCCCAGGAGCACCCATGGAGCTGACCAGGACGAGCCCGGCTGGGGAGCCGGTGGCGGTGATCGGCTGTCAGGGTCGACTCAACATGCTGGCCGCCCCGGCGCTGCGATCGTTCATCGAGGAGACGCTGGGCGAGGGCCACGAGAAGATCGTGGTCGAGCTCAGCGGGACGAGCTTCATCGACTCCTCCGGGCTCGCCGCCCTGATCGGCGGGCTCAAGGCGGCCCGCCAGAGCGGCGGGGACCTGCGCATCGCCGCGCCGAGCGACCAGGTCCGCAGCGTGCTGCGGCTCACCAACCTGGACCGGGTTCTGCTCCCCCATGCGCAGGTGTCCGATGCGACCGACGGCTGGTGACTACGCGCTCGAAGCGCTGGCCGTCCCGGAGTGTCTGAACCTGCTGCACGACCTGCTCGAGCAGGTGGGGACCGACCATCCGGAGCTCGGCTCGGA
Source organism: Friedmanniella sp. (assembly GCA_025964935.1). GTDB lineage: Bacteria > Actinomycetota > Actinomycetes > Propionibacteriales > Propionibacteriaceae > Microlunatus. The sequence continues at coordinate 18,263 of JAOPXW010000344.1, forward strand.
GGACCTGTCGATGTTCGAGACGGCGATCATCGAGATCGCCGGCAACGTGGTCGAGCACGGCCGGCCGCCCGGTCGGGTCGTCTTCAGGTTCCGGCTGCACGTCTTCGACGACCGGCTCGTGGGGGTCCTGGTCGACTCCGGTGAGGCTCTGGACCCCACCCTGCGGCCGGGCTCGATGCCCGAGGAGATGGCGGAGTCCGGGCGCGGGCTGGTGCTGGCCCGGGTCATGCTGGACGAGTTCGACTACCGGCACACCGATGCGGGCAACACCTGGACCATGGTGCGGCACCGGTCCTGAGGCGTACGGGGCGGTCCCGCGGAAGGGCCCGGTCGATCCAGCCCGTCCCTAGCCGACCGGCATCCCGACCTCCTGCCCGGCGAGGTAGACCGCCTCGACCCGCTGCAGGTCGCCGATGTCGAGCAGCGGGTCGCCCTCGACGACCAGCAGGTCGGCGTCGAACCCCGCCCGCAGGCGGCCCTTCCGCGCCCCGAGGCCCAGAGCGTCCGCCGACACCGACGTCGCGGCCGCCAGCGCCTGGGCCGGCCCGAGGCCGCCGCTGACGAGGTCCTGGAGCCCCAGGGGCAGGATGCCGTGCGGCTTGCCGTCGGCGATGCCGCCGTCGGTCCCGGCGACGAGCCGTAC
>JAOPXW010000012.1 GCA_025964935.1 Friedmanniella sp.
CGTCTTCGGCGGCGGCACCGCGGCCCTGGACCGGCTGTTCCGGCGCCGCAAGCCCGCGCTGGAGGACGACCCCGCCACGGTCAGACGGCCCGGTGGCGGCCGGTGGATTCACAGGAAAGCCACAGCCGACGTACAGGGCACCGACGTCCCCGGGTGACAGGCTGAGGTCATGGCCCGAACCGACACCGCTGCCTCGCTCACCCGACCCGACGGCACCCCGATCCGGGTGCTCGCGGTCGACGACGAGTCGAGCCTGACCGAGCTGCTGTCGATGGCCATGCGCTACGAGGGCTGGCACGTCACCACCGCGGGCTCCGGTCAGGACGCGGTCAAGGCCGCCCGGGAGACCCGACCCGACGCCATCGTGCTCGACATGATGCTGCCGGACTTCGACGGCCTGGAGGTGATGCGGCGGATCCGGACCGAGGACCCCCATGTCCCGGTGATCTTCCTGACCGCCAAGGACGCGGTCGAGGACCGGATCGGCGGGCTGACCGCGGGCGGCGACGACTACGTGACCAAGCCGTTCAGCCTGGAGGAGGTCATCGCCCGGCTGCGGGCCCTGCTGCGTCGCAGCGGCGCGGCCTCGGCCCGGAGCGACTCGACCCTGGTGGTCGGGGACCTGACCCTGGACGAGGACAGCCACGAGGTGTCGCGCGGCGGCACCGAGATCCAGCTCACCGCCACCGAGTTCGAGCTGCTGCGCTACCTGATGCGCAACCCGCGCCGGGTGCTGAGCAAGGCCCAGATCCTCGACCGGGTGTGGAACTACGACTTCGGCGGCCAGGCCAACGTGGTGGAGCTCTACATCTCCTACCTGCGGAAGAAGATCGACGCCGAGCGCTCCCCCATGATCCACACCATGCGGGGCGCCGGATACGTGCTGCGCCCGGGCTCGTGAGCGCCGCGCCCCACCCGGCCGACGACCGTACGCCCCCCGGCCGCGGCTTCGACCCCGGCCCTCCGCTCACCCCGTTCGGCCGGGGCACCCTGGCCCGCCAGCTGGTCATCCGGGTCACCGCCCTGGTCATGCTGGCCGCCATCCTGCTCAGCGGGGCCACCGCCCTGGCCACCCGCCAGCTGCTGATGCAGCAGATCGACAACCAGCTCCAGGACGTGGCCACCCGGCAGCGCCAGGGCCCGCCCGGCGGCCGGGGCAGCGAGCGGATGGGGCTGGTGCAGGTGGGCAACCCCGAGGGCACGATCTTCGCGGCCTTCACCGACGACAACTCCCGCAGCGACTCCGGCATCCTCCGGACGGGGGGCGGTCGACCACCCACGCTGCCCACCGCGGCGGTGACCGAGCTGCAGAACCTGACGCTCAGCGACCACCCGACCAGCCTCGAGCTGGAGGGCCTGGGCCGCTACCGGGTGGCGGTCTACGAGGCCAACATCTATCTGCCCGACAGCGACACCACGGTCAGCGGCCGGGCCCTCGTCGGCATCCCGCTGCGCGAGGTCGACCACCTGCTGGTGCAGCTGATCGGCCTGGAGCTGATCCTCACCCTGCTGGCCGCCGGTGGCGCGGTGCTCGCGGCCCGCGCGGTGGTGGCGCAGAGCCTGCGTCCGCTGAACCGGGTGGCCGGCACCGCCCAGCAGGTCTCCCAGCTGCCCCTGGACCGCGGCGAGGTCGCCCTGGCCGTCCGGGTGCCGCCCGCCGACGCCGACCCCAGCACCGAGGTCGGCCGGGTCGGGCAAGCCCTGAACCACATGCTCAACAACGTCGAGGACGCCCTCGAGGCCCGGCAGGCCAGCGAGGTCAAGGTGCGGCAGTTCGTGGCCGACGCCTCGCACGAGCTGCGCAACCCGCTGGCCGCGATCCGCGGCTACGCGGAGCTGACCCGACGCAGCCGCGAGCCCATCCCGCCGGAGGCGGCGTACGTCATGTCCCGGGTGGAGTCCGAGGCCGAGCGGATGTCGCACCTGGTCGAGGACCTGCTGCTGCTGGCCCGGCTCGACTCCGGGCCGGCCCTGGACATCCAGCCCACCGACCTGACCGAGATCGTCATCGATGCGGTCAGCGACGCGCGGGCCGCCGGCCCGGACCACCGCTGGCAGCTCGCGCTGCCCGACGAGCCGGTGGTCGCCCTCGGTGACCGGCACCGGCTGCACCAGGTGATCGCCAACCTGCTGGCCAACGCCCGCACCCACACCCCGGCCGGAACCCGGGTCGAGACGGCCGTCGCCGTCTGCGAGGGCCGGGCCCTCATCACGGTCACCGACAGCGGACCGGGCATCCCACCCGAGATCGCCAGCCGGGTCTTCGAGCGCTTCACCCGCGCCGACACCAGCCGAGTGCGCGCCGCGGGTGCGCCGCAGGGCTCCAGCACCGGCCTCGGCCTGGCCATCGTGGCCGCCGTCGTCGAGGGCCACCACGGGCGGGTCACGGTCGAGAGCCGGCCCGGCCGTACGCAGTTCTCGGTCCGGCTGCCCCTGGCCCCGGTCGTGCCCGGCAGCGGGGTCAGCCTGCCCGTCCCCGACGTGAACGGTCGGGGCCCCGACATGGCCCCGCCCACCCCCCGCTGAGGTCACAGGTCAGGCACAGGTCGACCCCACCGGGGCCACAGACCGGGCCCTGAGAGTTGGGGGCATGGCCCTCCCCACCCTCTCCTCCCCGCCGGCCCCCACGGACGCCGCGGCGTCCGACGGCGACAGCGCTCCCCCGGCCCACCCCGGGTCCACCGGGGCGCCGACGTCGCCACCGGCCTCGCGCTGGCACTCGACCGCGGCCCACCGCGCGGGCCTGGGGGCCCTGCTGCTGGGGACGGCGGTGCTCTACCTGTGGTCTCTGTCGGCCTCGGGCTACGGCAACACCTTCTACTCCGCGGCGGTGCAGGCCGGCTCGCAGAGCTGGAAGGCCTTCTTCTTCGGCTCCCTGGACGCCGGCAACGCCATCACCGTCGACAAGCCCCCCGCCTCGCTCTGGCTGATGGCGCTCTCGGTGCGGCTGTTCGGACTCAGCTCCTGGTCGATCCTGGCCCCGCAGGCCCTGTTGGGGGTGGCCACCGTCGGGGTCCTGTACGCCTCGGTGCGGCGCACCTCCGGGCACGCCGCCGCCCTGGTCGCCGGCGCCCTGCTGGCCGTGACCCCGGCCGCCACGCTGATGTTCCGGTTCAACAACCCGGACGCCCTGCTCGTGTTCCTGCTGACCCTCGCCACCTACCTGACGCTGCGCGCCACGGAGAAGGCCAGCGGCCGGTGGCTGGTGGCGGCGGGGGTGGTCGTCGGCTTCGCCTTCCTGACCAAGATGCTGCAGGCCTTCCTGGTGCTACCCGCGTTCGCGCTGGTCTACCTGGTCGCCGCCCCCACCCCCGTACGGAGGCGCATCCTGCATCTGCTCACCGCCTTCGGCGCCATGATCGTCGCCCTGGGCTGGTGGGTGGCGGTGGTCGAGCTGGTGCCGGCCTCCTGGCGCCCCTACGTGGGCGGCTCGACGAACAACTCCATTCTCGACCTGGTCGTCGGCTACAACGGCCTGGGCCGGATCTTCGGTGAGGGCCGGGGCACCGGTGGTGTCGCGCCCGGGGCGGGCCGCGCCCTCGGCGAGGCCGGTGCCTTCGGCGGCGGCGGTGGCGGCTTCGGCGGGGCGGCGGGGGTCACCCGGCTCTTCGTCCAGGTCTCCTCCGGCATGATCACCTGGCTGCTGCCGGCCGCCCTGCTGCTGGCCGCGGTCGCCCTGGTGCTGCTGCGGCGGGCCCCCCGGACCGACCGGGTCCGGGCCGCGGTGATCGTCTGGACCGGGTCGACGGTCGTCACGGCTCTGACCTTCTCGTTCATGGCCGGGATCTACCACGACTACTACGTGGTGGCTCTGGCCCCCTCGATCGCGGCGGGGGTCGCCGTGGCCGGCGCGTACCTGTGGTCGGAGCGCTCACGGGTGCTGGCCCGGGTCGGGCTGTCCGGCACCCTTGCGGTCACCACCGTCTGGGCGGTCGTCCTCCTCGGCCGGGCGCCGGCCCCGTACAGCACGCTGCGCTGGGGGGTGGCCGCGGTCGGCCTGGTCGCGGTCGTCGGCCTGCTCCTCTCCCACGTCCTGCCGCGGGTGCTGGCTGCGGTGGTCCTCGGCCTGGCCGTGCTCGGCGCGGGGACCGGGCCCGCGGCGTACGCGCTGAACACCGCGGCCACCCCGCACCAGGGCTCCATCGTCACCGCCGGCCCGGTCAGCGGCACCGGCTTCGGCGGGCCGCGCGCCGGCACTCGGACGGGCCGGTTCGAGGGTCAACCCCCCGGCGGGTTCCCCGGCGGTGCCCCGGACGGGGCCGGGACCCTCCCGACCGCACCGGGGCCGGGCCAGACCGGACCGACCGGCGGCTTCTCCGGCGGGGGGACGGGCGGTCCGGGCGGTGAGGGTGCGGCGGTCAGCACCGACCTCACCAGCCTGCTGCGCGCCGATGCCTCCCGCTACCGCTGGGTGGCGGCCACGACGGGCTCGCAGAGCGCCGCGAGCTACCAGCTGGCCACCGAGCTGCCGGTGATGGCCATCGGAGGCTTCAGCGGCGGCGACCCGAGCCCGACCCTGGCGCAGTTCCAGGGCTACGTCGCGGACGGGCAGATCCACTACTACCTCAGCGGCGGCAACCGGGGCGGCCCCGGAGCCGGCAGCGGCAGCGCGTCCCAGATCGCCACCTGGGTCGCCGCGCATTACACCGCCGGCGCCGTGGGCGGCGTGACGATCTACGACCTCAGCCAGCCCGGCCGCTGACCCGCCACACCC
>JAOPXW010000029.1 GCA_025964935.1 Friedmanniella sp.
AGACCCCCAACGTCATGCCCCAGCTGCACATGCCCCTGCAGTCGGGCTCGGACACCGTGCTGCGGGCGATGCGTCGCTCCTACCGCAGCGACCGCTTCCTGGCCATCATCGACAAGGTGCGGGCGGCGATGCCCGAGGCGGCCATCACCACCGACATCATCGTGGGCTTCCCCGGCGAGACCGAGGAGGACTTCCAGGCCACCCTCGACGTCGCCGCGGCGGCGCGTTTCACGGCGGCGTTCACCTTCCAGTACTCCATCCGGGCCGGCACGCCCGCCGCGACCATGCCGGACCAGATCCCCAAGCCCGTCGTCCAGGAGCGCTACGAGCGGCTGGTCAGCCTGGTCAACGAGGTGTCGTGGAGGGAGAACCAGAAGCTGGTCGGGCAGCCGGTCGAGGTGATGTTCGCCGACGGGGAGGGGCGCAAGGACACGGCGACGGCCAGGATGTCGGGGCGGGCCCGCGACAACCGACTGGTGCACGTCGCCGTCCCCGAGGATCCCGCTCGGCGTCCCCGGCCCGGCGACATCGCCGAGACCGTGGTCAGCTACGCCGCCCCGCACCACCTGAACGCCGACGGGGGCATCACCGGGCTGCGCCGCACCCGGGGCGGCGACGCCTGGGAGGCGCGGCGTACGGGTGCCCGGCCGGCGGGCGTCAACCTCGGCCTGCCCACCGTGGGAGTGCCGGCCCCCCTCGCGCCGGCAACGGCCTGCGGCGTCGTCTGAGCTCAGGCGGCCTTGCCGAGCTTGGCCTTCTTGAGCTCCTTCTTGTTGCGACCCTTCGCGAAGATCACCCGGGCCTGCTCGGGCGCGAGCTTGCCCTCCGCCAGCAGGCGGATGGGGCAGCGCTTGCACCGCGGCTTGTCGGCGCAGCACTTCTTCTTCGGAGTCACAGCCACCTCTCCAGGGTAGCAGCGGGTTAGGGCAGGCATACCTGGCCCAGCCGCGGTCCCCGTGCCGGAGAGGGGCGCGGTCGGGTTGGCCACCTGTCGCACGGGCGTGCCACGATTGGCGCCACCGTCAGACCACCCAGGAGACCCGCCATGCCCGCCGACCGTTTCGTGGCCCAGCTCAACCTGCAGATCGGGAACGAGTACGCCGCGCACCAGCAGTACGTGGCGTGCGCCGTCTACTACGACGCCCTGACCATGCCGCAGACGGCCCAGTTCTTCTACGACCAGGCGCTCGAGGAGCGCGGACACGCCATGATGATGGTCAAGTACCTGGTCGACCAGGACGCCCCGGTGCGGATCCCCGGGGTCGAGGCGCCGCTGACCGAGTTCGCCGACCTGGTGGCGCCGGTCGAGCTCGCGCTGGAGCAGGAGAAGCGGGTCACGGCGCAGATCAACGAGCTCACTCGGATCGCGCGCGAAGAGTACGACTTCGCCTCCGACCAGTTCATGCAGTGGTTCATCAAGGAGCAGGTCGAGGAGGTGGCCACGATGAGCGACCTGGTCACCGTCGTCCGCCGCTCGCGGGACAACATCGAGGCCATCGAGGACTACATCCAGCGCGAGCAGAGCGGTGGCGCCGCCGACCCCACCGCCCCGTCGGTCGCCGGGGGCTGAGGCCCCGGGACGAGGACAGCCGCTCCCCCGGAGGGAGAGCGGCTGCATGACCCGCCGGCGCTGACGCCGAGGCGTCAGGCCGTTTCCCGCGGAGGCGTCAGGCCGGGGGCGGGGTCTGGTTCTGCTCGGCCAGCTTGTCCTTGGCGAGCTCCTGACCCTGGTCGACGTGCTCGGCGTACTTGCCGCCGGTCTTCTGGTCGACCACGTCGCCCAGCTTGTCGATCCCGGCGTCAGCCTTGTCGCTGTGGGCGCTCAGGGCGTCCTTGGCCTTGTCGAAGATTCCCATACGTGCTCCTTGGTCGGTTTCGAGCGGGCGGGCGGCGACAGCGTTGCCGCCTGGCGCTCGGAACGAGCGCCCGCACCGACCATCTAACCCGGTCCGCTCAACCGGGCCGCCCGGGGGCTGGTCGGCGGTGGCCCGGCGCCGATCGCTCGGCCAGACTGGCCCGGTGACGGTGGTGCTGGTGGGAGCGACGGCCACGGGGAAGTCCCGGCTGGCGGTCGACCTGGCCCGGGCGTACGCCGTACGCGGGGTGCCGGCGGAAGTCGTCAACGCCGACTCGATGCTGGTCTACCGCGGCATGGACGTGGGGACGGCCAAGCCCACCCCGGCCGAGCGGGACGGGGTGGTGCACCACCTGCTCGACATCTACGACGTCCGCCGGACCGCAACCGTGGCGCAGTTCCAGGCCCTGGCCCGGGGCGCTATCCAGGACTGCCGCGACCGGGGCGTGGTCCCGATCGTGGTGGGCGGGTCCGCGCTCTACGTCCGGGCCATCGTGGACGACTTCACCTTCCCCGCCACCGACCCCGTGCGCCGGGCCGCCCTGGAGGCGGACCTGGCCGCGGTCGGTCCCGAGGTCCTGCACCAGCGGCTCGCCGCCCTCGACCCGGCCGCCGCGGCGCGGATCGAGCCCGCCAACGGGCGACGGACGGTGCGGGCGCTGGAGGTGATCGGGCTGACCGGGCAGCCGTACAGCGCCGAGCTGCCGGAGCGCCGCTACCTGCTCCCCGACGTGGTGCAGATCGGGCTCGCGATCCCCCGGCCGGTGCTGGACGAGCGGATCGTGCGACGGGTCCAGCTGATGTGGGGCGGGGGGCTGGTCGCCGAGGTCCGCCGGCTGGAGGCCGCGGGGCTGCGGGAGGGTGTCACCGCGTCCCGGGGGCTCGGCTACCGGCAGGTGCTCAGCTTCCTGGACGGGGAGATCTCCGAGGCGGAGGCACAGGAGCAGACCGTGGTGGGCACCCGGAAGTTCGCCCGCCGTCAGGACTCCTGGTTTCTGAAGGACGAGCGGATCCACTGGCTGGAGCACGACCGGGCCGACCTGGTGGCGGCGGCGTACGCCCTCGCGGGACCCCACGGGCGTGGTCCGGGCCGGGTGACACACTGAGCCCCATGCGCAGGTGGACGTTCACGAAGGGGCACGGCACCGAGAACGACTTCGTGCTGCTGTTGGACCGGGAGGGGTCGCTGGCCGTCAGCCCGGCCCAGGTCCGGTGGATCTGCGACCGGCGGGCGGGCGTGGGAGCCGACGGCCTGCTGCGCGTCGTGCTGGCCCGGCACATGCCCGGCTGGGAGGACACCGAGGCGCAGTGGTTCATGGACTACCGCAACGCCGACGGGTCGGTCGCGGAGATGTGCGGCAACGGGGTCCGGGTCTTCGCCCGCTACCTGCTCGACGAGGGCCTGGCCAACGGGCCGACGGTGCCCATCGGGACCCGGGACGGGGTCAAGTCGGCCACGGCGCTGCCCGACGGGCGGATCCGGGTGGCCATGGGCCCGGTCACGGTGCACGACACCGAGGTGGACATCAGCACCGCCGACGGCCGCCGGCTCCGGGGGCGCGCCGCGGAGGTGGGCAACCCGCACGCGGTCAGCTTCGTCGAGGACCTCGCAGACCTCCCGCTGCACGTTGCGCCCGTCTGGTCCCCGGTCGGGGCCTTCCCCGAGGGCGTCAACCAGGAGTTCGTCCGCCGCCTGGGCGACCGCCACGTGGCCATGCGCGTCTTCGAGCGGGGAGTGGGGGAGACGAGGTCCTGCGGGACCGGCACGGTCGCCGTCGCGGCCGTCGCGCACGCCACCGAGGACCACCCCGCCCGGCTGCCCACCACCTACCGGGTGGACGTCCTGGGGGGCTCGGTGGAGATCGAGCTGACGCAGGACCAGGCCTACCTCACCGGTCCAGCCGTGCTCGTCGCCCACGGCGAGCTCATGATGCCCAAGGAGGGCTAGATGTCCGTACTCGACGCGTTCTCGCTGAACGGCCAGGTCTCGGTGGTCACCGGGGCCAACCGGGGGATCGGCCGCGCGCTGATCACCGCCCTGGCGGAGGCCGGCAGCGATGTCGTCCTGCTCGTCCGTGACCCGGACGGCGCCCAGCCCGTGGTGGCCGAGCTCACCGACCTGGGCGTTCGGGCGGCCGCGGTCGGGGCCGACGTCACCCAGCCCGCCCAGGTCGAGGCGGCGGTGGCCTCGGTGGTCGAGCAGTTCGGACACGTCGACGTGCTGGTCAACAACGCCGGCGCGTGCATCCACCGCCCGGCGCTGGAGGTGACCGAGGACGAGTGGCGCTACGTGATGGACGTCAACGTCAACGGGGTCTGGCACTGCGCCCAGGCGTTCGGGCGGCAGATGGTGGCCCAGGGCAGTGGCGTGATCATCAACGTGGGCTCGATGTCGGCGAACATCGTCAACCGGCCCCAGTGGCAGCCCGGCTACAACGCGTCCAAGGCGGCGGTGCATCACCTGACGCGCTCGCTGGCCGCCGAGTGGGCCCCGCTGGGGGTCCGGGTGAACGCCCTGGCCCCCGGCTACATCAAGACCGAGATGAGCCCGGTCGACGCCCCGGAGTTCCGCCGTCACTGGATCGAGGACGCCCCCATGCAGCGCTACGGGATGCCGGTCGAGCTCGGCCCGAGCGTGGTCTACCTGGCCTCGAAGGCGTCCGCCTTCGTCACCGGCGAGGTCCTGGTCGTCGACGGCGGCTACTCGCTCTTCTGATCCGAGCGACCGGCGCACCGGCCCCGGGGGCGGTGCCCCCGGACCGGTCCGCGGGCGGAAAACGACTGCCGCCCTTTGGCGGTCCGTGAGATCGTGGACTCAATATGACAGTGCCCCAACGCCACGACCGCCCGGAATCCACCGACGACGAGCTGCTGATCGAGACCCTCAGCACCTCCGAGCCCAGCCCCGTACGGCCCCGCGCCGACGAGCGCGTGGCTCCGCACGGCACCGACGGTGAGCAGTACGACCTCGCGGACCGGGCGTCGCTGCGCCGGGTGGCGGGGATGTCGACCGAGCTCACCGACATCACCGAGGTCGAGTACCGCCAGCTGCTGCTCGAGCGCGTCGTCCTGGTCAGCGTCTGGACCACCGGCAGCCAGGTGGACGCCGACAACGCCCTGGCCGAGCTCAAGCTGCTCGCCGAGACGGCGGGGTCGCAGATCCTGGAGGGGGTCGTGCAGCGCCGTCAGCGTCCGGACCCGGCCACCTACATCGGGTCGGGCAAGGTCGACGAGCTCCGCGAGGTCGTCGTCGCGACCGGGGCCGACACCGTGATCTGCGACGGCGAGCTCGCCCCCGCCCAGCTCCGCAACCTCGAGGACCGGATCAAGGTCAAGGTCATCGACCGGACGGCCCTCATCCTCGACATCTTCGCCCAGCACGCCAAGAGCGCCGAGGGCAAGGCGCAGGTCGAGCTCGCGCAGCTGCAGTACCTCAAGCAGCGGCTCCGCGGCTGGGGTGGCAACCTGTCCCGGCAGGCCGGCGGACGGGCCAGCGGCGGTGCCGGGATCGGCGGCCGCGGGCCGGGTGAGACCAAGCTCGAGACCGACCGTCGTCGCATCAACAGCCGTATCGCCAAGCTGCGCGCCGCGCTGCGGGAGATGGACGGGACGCGGGAGACCAAGCGGGCCGAGCGGCACCGCCACCAGATCCCCTCCGTCGCCATCGTGGGCTACACCAACGCCGGCAAGTCCAGCGTCCTGAACCGGCTGACCGGTGCGGGCGTGCTGGTCGAGGACGCACTGTTCGCCACCCTGGACCCGACCACCCGTCGGGCCGCCGCGGCCGACGGGCGGGTCTACACCTTGACCGACACCGTCGGGTTCGTCCGGCACCTGCCCCACGACCTGGTCGAGGCGTTCGCCTCCACCCTGGAGGAGTCGGCCCAGGCCGACCTGCTCGTGCACGTCGTCGACGGCTCCGACCCCGACCCGAACGGCCAGATCAGCGCGGTCCGGGCCGTCCTGGCCGACATCAAGGCCGGGGACGTCCCCGAGCTGATCGTTCTCAACAAGGTCGACCGGGCCGACCCCGACATGATCACCACGCTGCGCACCAGCTATCCCGGCTGTGTCGTGGTCTCGGCGCGGACGGGGGAGGGGATGGAGGAGCTGCGCTCCACCATCGAGGGCCGGCTGCCCCGCCCGGAGGTCGAGGTCGAGGCCCTGCTGCCGTACGAGCGGGGCGACCTGCTCAACCGCATCCATCAGAGCGGCGAGATCGTCTCGCTGGAGCACACCGACCAGGGCAGCCTGGTGGTCGCCCGGGTCAACCCGGGGCTCGGCGGCGAGCTCGCGGCGTACGCGCCGGTGGACGGGCCGGCCCCCCGGGCCTGACCCGGCTTAGGGTGCCGTGGTGAGTGCCGCCACCCCGCCCCCGGCCAAGAAGGCCCGGGCCGACGTCACCCACGCCGACGTCCTGGCCTCCGCGGTCGGGTCGATCGACGGCGAGGAGCGTCCCGGTCAGGTCGCCATGGCCGACGCCGTGGCGGACGCGTTCGTCTCCGGTCGGCACCTGCTCGTACAGGCCGGCACCGGAACGGGCAAATCGCTCGGCTACCTGGCCCCCACCCTGATGCGGCTGGTCCAGCACCCGGGCGAGCGGGTCGTGGTCGCCACCGCGACCCTGGCCCTGCAGAGCCAGCTGGCCAACAACGACATCCCGGCGGCGCTCGACGCCGTCGAGGCCGTGTCGGGCAAGCGACCCCGGCACGCCATCCTCAAGGGCCGGACCAACTACGCCTGCATGCTCCGGGTCCGGGACGGCAGCGTCGAAGACCAGGACACCCTCATCTCGGCCAGCGACCTGGTCGAGACGATCAAGGCCGCCCCGCTCACCCCACCCGAGTCGGTGCTGGGCGCGGAGGTCCTCGCGCTCCGGGAGTGGGCCGAGGAGCAGGCCGACGAGGGCGGTCTGGCCGACCGGGACGACGCACCCTCGCACACCGACCGCGGCTGGCAGCAGGTCTCCATCCCGGTGCGGGAGTGCCTCGGAGTCCAGCGCTGCCCGTACGGCAACGCCTGCTTCGTGGAGAAGTCGCGGGAGGTGGCCCGGGCCGCCGACCTCGTGGTCACCAACCACGCCCTGCTCGCCATCAACGCGATGCACGGGGGCACCGCGCTGCCCGAGCACACCGCGGTGGTGATCGACGAGGCGCACGAGCTGGTCTCCCGCGTCACCGGCGCCGCGTCCGCCGAGCTCAGCCCGACCATCGTCGAGCGGGTGGCCCGTCGGGCCCTGACCTACCTCGAGGACGACGACGGCCTGGAGCTGCTGGAGTCCGCCGACGCGCTGCGGCAGGCACTGGACAGCTCGCCCCTGGAGCGGGTCGAGAATCCCGACTCGGCCCTCGCCGCCGCGTGCGCCACGGTGCGCAACGCCACCCGTACAGCGATCAGCGCCCTGACCAGCGGGGAGGACAAGGCCGACGCCGACCGACGGCAGGCCGCCGCCGCGGTCAAGGAGGTCTTCGACGTCGCCGAGCGGATGGCCGCCCTGCACCCCCTGGACGTGGTCTGGGTGACCGAGAGCGAGAGGTTCGGCCGGGACGCGCGGGTGGCCCCGCTGTCGGTGGCCGGGCTGCTCCGGGCCAGTGTGTTCGCCGAGCGGACCACGGTCCTGACCTCGGCCACCCTCAAGCTGGGCGGGGACTTCACCGGGGTCGCGGCCAGCCTCGGACTACGGCCGGCGGAACGGGACGACTCCCCCTCGGCGCAGGAGACCGCAGCCGCGGAGAAGCGGCAGCGGGCCGCGGTCGAGCGGGCCGGCCACGACCGCGACCACGCCGAGCCCGACCCGAGCCTGGCCACCGGGGACGACGTCCCGGGGCCGCGGTCCGGCGGGGGCGAGGCCGCGACCCGGGGACCCGAGGACCCGCAGACCTGGCGGGCCCTGGATGTCGGGTCGCCCTTCAGCTACCGCAAGCAGGGGATCCTGTACGTCGCCCGAGCCCTGCCCCCGCCCGGCCGGGACGGGGTGTCGGCGGCGTCACTGGCCGAGATCGCGGAGCTGGTCTGGGCCTCCGGGGGCCGCACCCTCGGCCTCTTCTCCTCCCGCCGGGCGGCCGAGGCGGCGGCGGTGCACACCCGCAAGCAGCTGCCCAAGCTCAAGATCCTCTGCCAGGGTGACGCCCAGCTCTCCGAGCTGACCCGCACCTTCGTGGCCGAGGAGGAGACCAGCCTGTTCGGGACCCTGTCGCTGTGGCAGGGCGTCGACGTCCCCGGGACCACCTGCCAGCTGGTCATCATCGACCGCATCCCGTTCCCGCGGCCGGACGAGCCGCTGACCGTGGCCCGACAGCGCGCGGTGACTGAGGCCGGCGGCAACGGCTTCATGAGCGTTGCCGCGACACACGCCGCCCTGCTGCTGGCCCAGGGGGCGGGGCGGCTGATCCGCCGGGTCACCGACCGGGGGGTGGTCGCGGTGCTCGACCCCCGGCTCGTGACCGCCCGTTACGGGTCGTTCCTGCAGGCCTCGATGCCGGACATGTGGCCCACCACCGACCGCGAGGCGGCCATCCAGGCGCTCCGACGGCTCGCGGGCCAGGCCTGAGGCACAACTTCGCCGGGAGTCTGGTGGTCCTCACGATCCTCTGCGAGGGTGGCGGACATGGACCACAGCTACGACTTCGACCTCGCGGTCATCGGCTCGGGCCCCGGCGGCCAGAAGGCGGCCATCATGGCGGCCAAGCTCGGGCGCAAGGTCTGCGTGATCGACACCAAGGGCATGGTCGGGGGTGTGTGCGTCAACACCGGCACCATCCCGTCCAAGACCCTGCGTGAGGCCGTGCTCTACCTCACGGGCATGCAGCAGCGTGACCTCTACGGCGCGAGCTACCGGGTCAAGGAGGACATCACGATCTCCGACCTGCTCGCCCGGCTGCAGCACGTCATCGGGCGCGAGACCGAGGTGATCCGCTCCCAGCTCATGCGCAACCACATCGAGCTGATCCCCGGGATGGCCGGCTTCCTCGACCCGCACACGCTGTCGGTCGACGTCGAGGGGGTGGGGACCCACCGGACGCTGACCGCGGACCGGGTGGTCATCGCCACCGGGACGACGCCGGCCCGACCTCCGCACGTCAATTTCGACGGCGTACGGGTGCTCGACTCCGACCAGATCCTCACCCTGGACACCGTCCCCGACTCGATGGTCGTGGTGGGTGCGGGGGTCATCGGGGTGGAGTACGCGTCGATGTTCGCCGCCCTCGGGACCCGGGTGACCCTGGTCGAGAAGCGGGGACAGATGCTGGACTTCTGCGATCCCGAGATCGTCGAGTCGCTCAAGTTCCACCTCCGCGACCACACCATGTCGTTCCGCTTCGGCGAGGAGGTCGCCTCGG
>JAOPXW010000035.1 GCA_025964935.1 Friedmanniella sp.
CCGGAGTCCGACCACGAGCGGTCGGGCATCGTCCCCAACGTCGTCTTCCCCACTGCCCTCGCCGACGTCGCGGGGGTGCACTTCGTGTTCTACGGGATGGCCGACTCCACGAACGGGGTGGCCCGGCTCACCGGGCTGCCCTGACCCCCCTGACCGCCTGAACCCCTGGCCGCCCTGAACCCCTGACCGCCTGACCGCCTGAACCCCCTGACCGCCTGGCCCGGGGCCCCTCTCGCCCTCCTGACCCCTCCCGCCCCACCCCTCCCGCCGAAGGACGTTCAATGACGAACCGACTCCCACGAGCCCGCCTGCTCGCCGCGCTGCTCAGCGTGCTCGCCCTCTGCGCCGGGCTGCTGCTCGGCCCCGCGCCGACGGCCCTGGCCGCCGACCGGAGCGTGACCAACACCGCCCACCTCGACTTCCTGCTCGACACCGTGACGCCGCCGGCGACCGCGGGCCACAGCACCTACCAGCTCGACCGGCATCCGACACTGACCCTGCCCTGGACCTACGCCGACGCCCGTCCGGGCGGGACCTTCGCCCGGATCGGCGGCGGCGGTCCGCCCGACGCGGTGACCGGCTACTACCTGCAGGGCGCGTTCAACTCCGACGACGTGGCCCGCGCCGCCGTGGTCTACCTGCGTCACTGGCAGCAGACCGGCGACCGGGCGAGCCGGCAGAAGGCGTACGAGCTGCTGCGGGGGGTCACCTACTTCCAGACCACCAGCGGCAAGAACCGCGGCCAGGTCGTGCTGTGGATGCAGCCGGACGGCACCCTGAACCCCAGCGCCAAGCCGGTCGAGCTGCCCGACCCGTCGGACTCGGGCCCCAGCTACTGGATGGCCCGGACGATCTGGGCCCTGGGCGAGGGGTACGCCGCCTTCGCCGGCAGCGACCCGGCCTTCGCGTCCTTCCTGCAGGACCGCCTCCAGCTCTCGGTGGGGGCCCTCAACCGGCACGTCCTGGTCGCCTACGGGCGGCACCAGGTCAGCGACGGCCGCCGGGTCCCGGCCTGGCTGATCGTCAACGGGGCCGACGTCAGCGCCGAGGCGGCCCTGGGGCTGTCGGCCTACGTCGCCGCGGCGCCGCACGACGCGACCGCGCGGAAGGCGCTCCGCCAGCTGCTCGAGGGGGTGGCCGAGATGGCCACCAGCCGTACCTCCTGGCCGTACGGGGCGATCCTGCCGTGGGCGGAGTCCCGCTCCATGTTGCACGCCTGGTCCTCCCAGATGGCCGGTTCGCTGGCCCGCGGCTCGGCCGTGCTCAACCGTCCCGACCTGCTGCGGCCGGCGGTGACCGAGGCGGTGTCCTTCGACCCGACCCTGATCACCACCAACGGCCCGGACAACGCCTGGTACCCGACCCCGGTCGACACCACGCAGATCGCGTACGGGATCGACTCCCGGGTGCAGAACCTGCTGGCCACCGCCGACGTCGGCCACCTGCCCGGGCTGCGGAGCCTGGCGGCCATGGACGCGGCGTGGTTCTTCGGCGCCAACCGGGCCGGGGCCCCGCTCTACGACCCGGCCACCGGGGTCACCTACGACGGCCTCGCCGCCGACGGGACCATCAACCGCAACAGCGGCGCCGAGAGCACCATTCACGGGCTGCTGACCATGCTGGCCCTGGACGCCCATCCGGCGGTCCGGACCCAGGCCCTCGGCTGGCGGACCGGCCCCACCCGGGTCGGCCTGAGCGTGGTCGAGGCCGAGACCGCGGCCACGGACGGGACCCCGGTCACCCCGGCCTCGGCCTGGACGGGTGAGTCGCAGTACAGCGGCGGGGCCTACCTGCACCTGAGCCCGGGTCAGCGGGCCACGGTGGCTCTGCCCAAGGCCACCCAGCGCCGGGTGCTCGAACCGGTCTCCTGGCTGCCCGAGAACGGGACGGCGGTCAGCCGCTGGGCGACCTCCGGCGGGAGCGACACGCTCCGGCACCGGGTGGGGGACCAGGGCCTGTCCGAGGTGCCCGGGGCTCTGCTGCCCCTCCGCCTCGACGTGACCGCCCCGGCGCGCGCCACCACGGTGGCCGTGACGGTACGGCGACGGGCCGTCGACCTGGACGCGGTGATCGTGCGGCCGCAGATCTCCCGGGCGGTGTTCACCGCCGACCGCGGTACGACCGAGCTGCTGACCTCGATCGCCGGCTCCCGGCTGGCCGTCTCCCGTACGGGGTCGGGCCTGGTGGTGGCCGCGCGCTACGACAAGGCGGGCCGCCTGGTGGGCCGCAGCTGGCTCAGCGGCTCGGACCGGGTCTGGGTCGAGGCCGGCGGGTTCACGGTGGTCACCGGCTGAGCGCGTACGCCGTGTCTGCGGCCCGGCCTCCGGGTCGGGCCGCCGTCGCGTACGCCGTGTCTGCGGCCCGGCCTCCGGGTTGGGCCGCCGTACGAGCCCGGCGTCCGACCACTTGACGCAGGTTCCGTCTGCTCTACCCAGGTTGCAACCCGGGTCGAGTGGGCGAAACCTAGGTAGACCCAGGTTCCGTCTGCTCTACCCAGGTTGCAACCCGGGTCGAGTGGGCGAAACCTAATTAGACCCAGGTTCCACACCGCGGGCCTGCACTACCGTGCGGGCATGACCGAACTGTTCCTGAACGGCGAGGGGATGCGCGGCGGCGCCGTGCACCCCAACGTCGCCGCCCACCCGTTCCTGGGCGAGGCCAGCACCGCCGCCCGGTACCGCTTCTTCTCCGTACGGGACGAGTTCCCCGGCCTGGTCGACGTCGGTCCCGGCGGTGGGGCGGTCCGCGGCGAGGTCTACGACGTCCCGCTGCGGGTCCTGCTGGAGCGGTTTTTGCCCGACGAGCCGCCGGAGCTAGAGCTGGGCGTGGTCGAGCTGGCCGACGGGCGGGTCGTGCTGGGCATGATCCTGCGGCCCCAGGAGCGCGAACGGCACCGCGACATCACCGCGTACGGGGGATGGCGGGCCTACCGCAACCAGCTGGAGTAGCCCCGCCGTGACCACGGTCCGGTGGCTCGCCGGTCGGGGTCGGGACCCGGCCCGCCCGCGGAGGCGAGGGCTGCGGCGGCGGCATCGGTCATACTGGACCGGTTATGCCTGACTCTGCACCCGCCCTGTTGACCGCCGACCGCCCGCCCCGGGGACCCGACGAGCTGCTGTCCGTGCACCTGGTCACCCTGGGCTGCGCCCGGAACGAGGTGGACTCCGAGGAGCTGGCCGCCCGGCTGGAGGACGGCGGGTTCCGGCTCGTCTCCGACCCCGAGGCCGCCGACGCCGTCATGGTCAACACCTGTGGGTTCGTGGAGGCCGCCAAGAAGGACTCCGTCGACACGCTGCTCGCCGCCGCCGACCTGAAGGGCAACGGCCGCACCCAGGCCGTGGTGGCCGTCGGCTGCCTGGCCGAGCGCTACGGCAACGAGCTCGCCGAGTCGCTGCCCGAGGCCGACGCGGTGCTGGGATTCGACGACTACGCCGACGTCGCCGACCGGCTGCAGTCCATTCTCGCCGGCGAGAAGCATCAGGCCCACGTCCCGCGTGACCGCCGTACGCTGCTCCCGATCGCCCCCGCGGCGCGTCAGCGAGCGGCCGGCGATGCCGCCACCCCCGGGCACGCCACCGCCCCGGCCCCGACCGCCGATCTGCCCGCCGGGGTCGCGCCCGCGACCGGTCCGCGAACCTTCCGGCGTCGGCTGGACCACGCGCCGACGGCCCCCCTGAAGATCGCCTCCGGGTGCGACCGACGGTGCACGTTCTGCGCCATCCCCGCCTTCCGGGGCTCCTACCTCTCTCGTCCCGCAGCCGACATCGTCAGCGAGGCGGAGTGGCTCGCGCAGCACGGGGTCCGGGAGGCCTTCCTGGTCAGCGAGAACTCGTCCTCGTACGGCAAGGACCTGGGTGACATCCGGTTGCTGGAGAAGCTGCTCGTCGACCTCAGCGGCATCGAGACGTTGGACTGGATCCGG
>JAOPXW010000037.1 GCA_025964935.1 Friedmanniella sp.
GGTCCGGATGGGCCTGCGGGTGCTGGTCAACTCCGAACCCGACCTGGAGCTGGTGGGGGAGGCCGAGGACGGGATCGAGGCGGTCGCCGCCATCCGGGCGCTGCACCCCGACGTCGTGCTGATGGACGTGCGCATGCCCCGGCTGGACGGGATCGCCGCCCTCCGCCAGGTCAGTGCCGACCCCGACTTGGCCGGGACCCGGGTGATCGTGCTGACCACGTTCGAGCTGGACGAGTACGTGTTCGCCGCGCTCCAGGCCGGGGCGGCCGGCTTCCTGGTCAAGGACAGCGAGCCGGCCGAGATGCTGCGGGCGATCCGGCTGGTCGCGGCGGGGGAGTCGCTGCTCAGCCCGTCGGTGACCCGCCGGGTGATCGCCACCTTCACCGCCCGCTCGGTGGTCCGTGCGCACCCGCGGCTGGGCGACCTCACCGATCGGGAGCGGGAGGTGCTGGGCCTGATCGGCGAAGGTCTGAGCAACGACGAGATCGCGACGCGGCTGGTGGTCAGCCCGGCGACGGCCCGGACCCACGTCAGCCGGGCCATGGTCAAGCTCGGGGCCCGGGACCGGGCGCAGATGGTGGTCTTCGCCTACCAGTCGGGCCTCGTGCACTGAACGGTGGTCACCGCACATGGCGCCGTCGCCGCCAGCGCGCCGGGGGCCGGGGGCTCAGGCGAGCGGCAGGGTACGGCGGGGGCTGACCGGGCCGAGCTGCGCGTACGCGGTGGCGATGGCCGCACCCAGCTCCTCGACCGGCCACGGCCAGCTGCCCTGGGCGGGAGCGTCGGCGAGGGTGACCCCGTTCTGGACCAGGTGCCGGGTCTCCCCGGAGACCGCCGCGATCCGGCCCCGCTGACCGAAGACGAACTCGCGGTCGACCGGCTCCCCGTGCCCGGGCACGGCCCGGGTGCCCTCGGTCATCAGGCCGATCACCCCGTCCAGGGTGGCGACCCACTCGTGCGGGTAGGAGTCGGGGCCGAAGGAGGGCGGGCCGGACGACTCCAGCAGGTCGCCGGCGAAGAGCACGTCGGCCTCGGGGACGACGACGACCAGGTCCCCCTCGGTGTGCCCGCGTCCCAGGTGGCAGACCTCGACCCGCCGGCCCCCGAGGTCGATCGCGGTGGCCACCGCGATCTGCTGGCTGGGCCCGGTCAGGTCGGCCGGGTCCAGGCCGAGCGCCACGGCGTCGGCGACCCGGTCCGCCCCGCGCAGGGCGGCCGCGACCGTCTCGTGGCCGATGACGGGCAGGTCGACGAAGGCGGCGGTGCCGAAGGCGTGGTCCCGGTGGGCGTGGGTCAGCACGACGGCGACCAGCGGCTGGTCGGTGACCTCGGTGACGCGGTCCCGCACCCGCCGACCCTGGGCGGGACCCGATCCGGTGTCGATCAGCACCGCCCCGTGCCCGCCCACCACCAGCCCGAGGTTGACCCCGTCGGGCTCGGCGACCAGGACGTGCACGCCGGCGGCGACCTCGCGCCAGGCCGACTCGCTGCTGGACGTGCTCGCCTCGCTCATCACGCTAGACTGGCACTCCGTCTGCCAGAGTGCCAACAGTCCCCGGTCGCGGGGCAGCCGACCGGGACCAGTCCGCTACGGGAGGAGGGGGTCGCATGGACGAGCGCAAGCTCGAGGTGCTGCGTGCCATCGTCACCGACTACGTCTCCAGCCAGGAGCCCGTGGGCTCCCGTGCCCTGGTCGAGCGGCACGACCTCGGCGTGTCGCCGGCCACCGTCCGCAACGACATGGCCGCGCTGGAGGAGGAGGGCTACATCACCCAGCCCCACACCAGCGCCGGCCGGATCCCGACCGACAAGGGCTACCGGCTCTTCGTCGACCGGCTGGGCTCTCTCAAGCCCCTGTCCCTGGCGGAGCAGAAGGCGATCCAGACCTTCCTGGCCGGTGCGGTCGACCTGGACGACGTGCTGCACCGCACCGTGCGGCTGCTCGCCCAGGTCACCCAGCAGGTCGCCATCGTGCAGTACCCGACCCTGAGCAGCTCGATGGTCCGGCACGTCGAGGTCGTCTCCCTCTCGACCAGCCGGGTGCTGCTCATCCTGATCACCTCCACGGGCCGGATCGAGCAGCGGGCACTCGAGCTCGCCGACCACGACGAGGCGACCCTCGCCGAGCTCCGCGCGCATCTGAACGCCGCCACGGTGGGGAACTCCTCCTCGCAGGCGGCCGCTCGGCTCTCCACCCTGGTCGACCACCTGCCGGCGTCGCTCGAGGCCATCGGGCAGGCGACGATCGCGACCTTGCTGGAGATGCTCAGCAGCGAGGCGAGCCGCCGGATGGTGGTCGGGGGCGTGCCGAACCTGACCCGTTACGGGGCCGAGTTCGAGACCACGGTCAAGCCCGTGCTGGAGGCGCTGGAGGAGCAGGTGGTGCTGCTCAAGCTGCTCGGCGAGGCCACCACCGCGGACGCGGTGACGGTCCGGATCGGGCAGGAGAACCCGTACAAGGAACTACAGTCGACGTCGGTGATCGCCAGCGGCTACGGCAGCCAGATCGACATCTTCGCCACGCTCGGGGTGGTCGGCCCCACCCGGATGGACTACCCCTCGACCATGGCGTCGGTCCGCGCCGTCGCCCGCTACGTCGGACGTTTTCTCTCGGAAGGCTGAGAGAGACCCCTGTGAAGGATGAAGAGACAACGATGAGCTCGGACTACTACGAGATCCTGGGTGTCGCCCGCGACGCGACGCCGGAGCAGATCAAGAAGGCCTACCGCCAGCTGGCCATGAAGCTGCACCCCGACGTGGCCCAGGAGGCCGACGCCGGCGACAGGTTCAAGAAGGTCGCCGAGGCGTACGAGGTGCTCCAGGACCCCAAGAAGCGTGACCTCTACGACCGCGGCGGCGACCCGCTCGGCGGCGGGATGGGCGGGTTCAACGGGGGTGGCGGCTTCGGCGGCCAGGCCGGCGGCTTCGACTTCACCAACCTGGTCGACGCCATGTTCGGCAACCAGCAGGCCCGGGGCCCGCGCTCCCGCGTACGCCGTGGTCAGGACGCCCTGGTCCGGCTCGACCTCGAGCTGGCCGAGGCCGCCTTCGGCGCCACCAAGCCGCTCCGGGTCGACACCGCCGTGCTCTGCCCGCGCTGCTCCGGCTCGGGCGCCAACAACGGCTCGGCCCCGGTGCAGTGCAAGACCTGCCGTGGCCAGGGCGACGTGACCCACGTGCAGCGCTCCTTCATCGGCGACATCCGCACCACCCAGCCCTGCCCGACCTGCCAGGGCTACGGCTCGGTGATCCCCGACCCGTGCGTGGAGTGCGCCGGGGACGGCCGGGTGCGCTCCAGCCGGACCATCAACGTCAAGATCCCGGCCGGGGTCAGCACCGGCAACCGG
>JAOPXW010000051.1 GCA_025964935.1 Friedmanniella sp.
CCGCGTCGTGGGTCCTCCGGGGTCCAGGGGTCAGGGGTCAGGGGCCAGGAACCTGGGTAGACCTAGGTTCCGGTCGCTTGACGCAGGTTGCAACGTGGGTCAGGTGGTCGGAACCTGGGTCAGGTCCCCGCCTCCGCGTCGTGGGTCAGGGGCCAGGGGTCAGGGGTCAGGGAACCTGGGTAGACCTAGGTTGCCGTCGCTTGACGCAGGTTGCAACGTGGGTCGGGTGGTCGGAACCTGGGTCAGGTTCCCGCCTCGGCGTCGTGGGTCGGGGTCAGGCGGACCTGTCCGCCGGTCGCGACGGCGGGCAGCACATCCTTGATCCGGAGGCGCCGCATCTCCGGCAGCACCCGGGCGAACCAGCGCACCCCGTAGAGCAGGTAGGCGTACAGCGCCAGCACGGCCACCTGGGGCGGCTCGTGTCGGGCTCAGTGGCCGAACGTGTCGGAGTCCACGACCTCGGCCTCGCCGCGGTCCAGGGCGCTCAGCTGGGCGACGTCGTCGGCCGAGAGCTCGAAGGAGAAGATCGACAGGTTCTCCCTGATCCGTCCCGGGTGGCTGGACCGTGGGATCGCCACCAGCCCCAGCTGGTAGTGCCAGCGCAGCACGACCTGGGCGGGGGTCATGTCGTAGCGTTCCGCGAGGGTGAGCACCACCGGGTCGTTGCGCAGCTCGGTGCCGGAGGCCCCCAGCGGGCTCCAGGACTCCGTGGCGATGCCGTACTCGTCGTGGTAGGCCCGGCTTTGGTCCCGGGTGGCGTACGGGCTGAGCTGGATCTGGTTCACGTCCGGGCTCAGACCGGTCTCCTCGTACACCCGACGCAGGTGGGCCGGGGTGAAGTTCGAGGTGCCGATGGCCCGCAGCAGGCCCTCCTGCCGCAGCTCCTCCAGGCCCTGCACCGCCTCGACGTAGCGGCCCTGGTCGGGGTTCGGCCAGTGGATCAGGAGCAGGTCGATGGAGTCCAGGCCCAGCCGCTCCAGGCTCGCCTCGTACGCCGCGCGGACCCCCGACACGCTGTGCCACTGCCGGTTCAGCTTGGTGGTCAGGAAGATCTCGGAGCGGTCCACCCCCGACTCGCGGATGGCCTGGCCGACCGCGTCCTCGTTGCCGTAGTTCTCGGCCGTGTCGATCAGGCGGTAGCCGGCCTCGATCGCGGACCGGACCTGGTCCACGCAGGCCTGGCCGCGCAGCGGTGACGTGCCCAGGCCGAGGGAGGGCATCTGGGCACCGTGGGTGAGCTTGCGACCGGGGGCGGGCTGGGGCATGAGGGCCTCTCGGGACTCCGGACCGGCGGGCTCGGAGCCTCCGGTGTGGCTGCCCATCCTTCTACAGCCCCCCGCGGCCACGCCCGGAGGGGCTCAGCCGCCGGGGAGGGCCCAGCCGTCGGCGGCGGCCGTGGCGAGCCCGTCGGTGACCAGGGAGGCCAGGCAGCGGTCGCGCTGGGCCGGGTCCCCCCAGGCCGCCTCCAGCTCCGCCGTCGGGACCGGTACGTCGCTGGACCGCAGGACCGCCAGCAGCGCACCGCGGCACTGGCGGTCGGTGCCGTCATAGCCCTGGGCACGCCGGGGCGGACCGTCGCCGGCGGGGTAGCCCGCGGCTCGCCACGCACAGTCGGTGGCGACGGGGCAGGCCTCGCAGCGGGGGGTGCGCGCGACGCAGACCAGGGCCCCCAGCTCCATCGAGGCCACCGCCCAGCGCGCGGCCCGGGCCGGCTCGTCCGGCAGGAAGGCGGCCCCCAGGTCCCGCTCCGCTCGGGTCTGGGCGGCGGGGGGCTGAGCCTGTCCCCAGGCGACCCGGTGCAGGACTCGACGCACGTTGGTGTCGAGCACGACCTCGCGCCGGCCGTACGCGAAGCTGGCGATGGCCGCCGCGGTGTAGGCCCCGACCCCCGGCAGGCTGAGCAGGGACTCCCGGTCGGCCGGCACCTGCCCGTCGAAGTCCTCGGCGATGGCTCGGGCGGCCTGGTGCAGACGTAGGGCCCGTCGGGGGTAGCCGAGCCGACCCCAGGCCCGGACGGCGTCACCGGGTGAGGACGCGGCCAGGGCGTCGGGGGAGGGCCACCGGGCCATCCACTGCCGCCAGGGCTCGCGGACCCGTTCCACCGGGGTCTGCTGGAGCATGAACTCGCTCACCATCACCGCCCAGGCGCCGACACCGGGCGCGCGCCAGGGCAGGTCGCGGGCGTGGGTGTCGTACCAGGTGAGGACCGCCGCGACCACGGCCTGCCGTTCGGGCGAGTCGGGCGCGAGCACGCCGGGGGCAGACACCGGCTCACGGTACCCGGGACACCGGCGGGTACGGCGTGGCAGCCGGGCGGGCGCGGCCAGCCTGCCTAGTCTCAGGGCATGAGCAGCGTGCTGCATCCGGTGGGGCCGGAGCCGTCGCCGACCTACTGGACGCGTCGGATCCTGGTGATCGCGGCCGTCGTGGTGGTCTTGGTGGTCCTAATCGCCTTCATCAAGAGTGTCAGCGGGACGTCGACGGTGCAGGCCAACCCCTCCGCACCCGCCTCCGTGCCCCCAGCCGCGTCCACGCCGACGCCCACCCCGAGCAGCAGCCCGACCCCGACCCCGACCCCGTCCGCCGCGGTCACCCCGTCGGCCTCGGCCACTCCCGCGGTCACGTCGTCCGCCCCGGCCACCCCGTCCGCCGGGGCCAAGCCCTCCGCCTCGGCCAAGCCGGCGGGGCCGGTGGCCTGTGACGCCGCCGACCTGCGCACCACGCTCCGGGGCAAGCAGAGCCTGAAGCCCAAGCAGCCCGACCGGTTCGCGCTCTCGGTGATCAACGGGGGTGCGCAGCCCTGCGTGCTCGCCCTGACCGGCTCGGTGTTCGAGCTGAAGATCTACTCCGGCACCGACCGGATCTGGAGTACCGCCGACTGCTCGACCGCGGTGAAGAAGCAGACGAAGACCCTCGCCCCGCAGCAGGCGCTGGAGTGGACCCAGACCTGGGACGGGCGTCGGTCGAAGTCCGACTGCCGGCAGCGTCCCGAGGTGCCCCAGACCGGGACCTACTTCGCGACCGCGCAGCTCAAGGGAGCCAAGCCGGTCCAAATCCGGGTCGTCCTGCGCGGCTGAGCGCCGGTCTGAGCCCCGGTGCGGGCGCCGTTCTGGGCCCGGATCGACGGGGTCTCGCTGAGCCTCAGCGCCGGCGGGTCGAGGCGCGGACGATGAGCTCGGGGACGTGCCGGACCGGCGGAGCCGCCGGGGCGTCGGAGAGGGTGGCCAGGACGAGCTCCATGATGTCCTCGCCGAGCTGGAAGAAGTCCTGTCGCATGGTGGTGAGCGGCGGCTCCAGGTGCTCGGCCTCGGGCACGTCGTCGAACCCGACCACGCTGACGTCCTCCGGCACGGAGCGCCCGCTCTCCCGCAGGGCGTGCAGGCAGCCGACGGCCATCTGGTCGTTCGCCGAGAAGACCGCGGTCGCCCCGGGGTGCCGGCAGAGGAGCTCCCGCCCGCCGAGGTAGCCGCTGGACGGGGACCAGTCGCCGGTGACGGGCGGATGGGCGACCAGGCCGTGTTCCGACATGGTGTCCCGCCAGCCGCGGCTCCGCTCGGTCGCGTCCATCGAGTTGCTCGGCCCGGCCAGGTGCAGGATCTCGCGGTGCCCCAGCTCGATCAGGTGGTCGGTGGCCAGTCGGGCACCGCCGTAGTGGTCGATCGAGATGCTCGGCCACGGGCTCAGCCCGGAGGGCTCCACCGCGACCACAGGGGTCTCGAACTCGACGCCCTGCAGGCCCCGGAGGATCTCCATCCGGGACAGGACGAGCACGACGGCCTCGACCTGCTGACCGAGGAGCAGGTCGAGCGAGGCCTGCAGCGAGGCGGGCTCGGCGTCGACCGCGGTCGAGATGGTGACGGAGTACTTGGCCGTCCGGGCCGCTCGGGTGAAGCCGGAGACGGTGCTGGAGGGTCCGTAGTCGGGCGAGCCGGTGGTCAGCAACCCCAGGTTGCGGGACCTGCGGTTGACCATGGCCCGTGCCGCCAGGTTGGGCCGGTAGCGCAACTGGGCGACGGCCTCGCGCACCTTCTCCCGGGTGGCCTCCCGGACGTTCGGGTGACCGTTGAGCACCCGGGAGACGGTCTGGTGGGAGACCCCGGCCAACTTGGCCACGTCGAAGATGGTCGCGTGGCGAGTGCGTTGGGCGGATCCCGCCACGTGTCGGTCCTCTCACTCAGCTCAGGGTCGGCGCGGCTGGCCCCGGAACGGGGAGATCCGTTGAGCCGCAGAGCGATCGGCGGCGGAGGTGACCAGGATGGTTCGAGTTCCGATGTTACCGGCAACAGGCAATTTGGCAAGGATGGAGGGTCCGGCTGAACTTGAGGCTTGCCAAGGCGGATTTTCTTGGCTTATGCTCAGTAAGCGGCTATGTGTTAGCGCTAACATCAGCCGGTCGGCAGCGTTGCCTTGACGCTGTCGCGGCGACCCACCGCCCCGCGGGGTGGAACCGAAAGGAAGCTCGTGACAACAACGAAGTTCGTGGCTGGACTCGCGGCGGCGACCGCGCTCGCCCTGAGCCTGACCGCCTGTGGTGGCGGCGGCCGCGCCGCCGGTGGGGCAGCCGAGACCCCGGCCGCCGGCACCAACAAGGGCGCCCTGGTCGGCGTCGCGATGCCCACCAAGACCTCCGAGCGCTGGATCGACGACGGCAACAACGTCAAGGCGAAGCTCGAGGCGCTGGGCTACAAGGTCGACCTGCAGTACGCCAACGACAAGGTGCCCGACCAGCAGCAGCAGATCGAGTCGATGCTGAACAACGGCGCCAAGGCCCTGATCGTCGCCTCCATCGACGGCACCGCGCTCACCCAGCAGCTGAAGGACGCGGCCGGCGACGGCGTCAAGGTCATCGCCTACGACCGCCTGATCAACGGCTCGCCCAACGTGGACTACTACGTGACCTTCGACAACCAGAAGGTCGGCGTGCAGCAGGGAACCTCGCTGCTCCAGGGTCTGGGCATCCTCGACGCCAGCGGCAAGGACGCCGGCGCCAAGGGCACCAAGAACATCGAGCTCTTCGCCGGCAGCCCGGACGACAACAACGCCCAGTTCTTCTACAACGGCGCGATGAGCGTCCTGCAGCCCTACATCGACAAGGGCACCCTCAAGGTGGTCTCGGGCCAGACCTCGTTCACCCAGGTCGCCACCCAGCAGTGGAAGCAGGAGACCGCCCAGGCCCGGATGGAGACCATCCTCAACGGGTTCTACGCCAAGGGCAACACCAAGCTCGACGGTGTGCTGTCCCCGTACGACGGCCTGTCCCGCGGCATCCTGAACGCCACCAAGTCGGCGGCCATCCCGAACCCGATCGTCACCGGTCAGGACGCGGAGAAGCCCTCCGACAAGCTCATCCTCGACGGTGTGCAGTACTCGACGGTCTTCAAGGACACCCGCAAGCTCGGTGACACGGCGGCCACCATGGTGGACGACGTGCTGAACGGCAAGACCCCCGAGGTCAACGACACCACGACCTACAACAACAAGGTCAAGGTCGTCCCGGCGTACCTCCACGAGTCCGTGATCGTCACCAAGGACAACCTGATCAAGGAAGTTGTGGACACGGGCTACTACACGAAGGACGGGGTCGAGAAGGGCGAATAGCCCTCCGACCCGGTGGGCCGGCCGCTGGCGCGGCCGGCCCACCATCCCCCGGGATCCTCCTCGGACCCCTCCGCCGACAGGCGGACCGCCGCAGCCCACCAACGAAGGCAGAGCCATGGCTGACCACATCCTCGAGAGGGTGAACATCACCAAGACGTTCCCCGGCGTGAAAGCGCTGACCGACGTCACCCTGACCGTGGAACGCGGTGAGGTGCACGCGATCTGCGGCGAGAACGGCGCCGGCAAGTCGACGCTGATGAAGGTGCTCTCCGGGGTCTACCCGCACGGCACCTACGAGGGCGACATCCTGTTCGAGGGGGCCCCGGTCTCCTTCTCCGGCATCCGCGACTCCGAGAAGTCCGGCATCGTGATCATCCACCAGGAGCTTGCCCTCAGCCCGTTCCTGTCGATCGCGGAGAACATCTTCCTCGGCAACGAGCAGCAGCGCGGCGGCAAGATCGACTGGAACGCCACCAACCTGCGGGCGGCCGATCTGTTGGCCCAGGTGGGCCTCGCGGAGAGCCCGGTCACCAAGATCACCGACATCGGTGTGGGCAAGCAGCAGCTGGTCGAGATCGCCAAGGCGCTCTCCAAGGACGTGAAGCTGCTCATCCTCGACGAGCCGACGGCGGCCCTGAACGACGAGGACTCCGCCCACCTGCTGGGTCTGATCAACGGTCTGCGCGACCGGGGGATCACCTCCATCATCATCAGCCACAAGCTGAACGAGATCAAAGCCATCGCGGACCGGGTCACCGTGATCCGCGACGGTCGCACGATCGAGACCCTCGACCTGGACGCCGACGACATCTCCGAGGAGCGCATCATCCGCGGGATGGTCGGTCGCGACCTCGAGAGCCGCTTCCCCGAGCGGTCGGTCTCGATCGGCGACGAGGTCCTACGGATCGAGGACTGGACCGTGCACCACCCGCTGGAGCACAGCCGGCTGGTTGTCGACGGGGCGAACCTGTCGGTCCGGGCGGGTGAGGTCGTCGGCATCGCCGGCCTGATGGGGGCCGGCCGGACCGAGCTGGCCATGAGCGTCTTCGGCCGCTCCTACGGTCACAACATCAGCGGCAACCTGTACAAGAACGGCCAGCCGATCCAGGCCAAGACCGTACGGCAGGCGATCAGCCACGGCATCGCGTACGCCACCGAGGACCGGAAGCGCTACGGGCTGAACCTGCTCGACGACATCAAGCGCAACATCTCCGGCTCAGCCCTGGGCAAGCTGTCGAGCTGGGGGCACGTGGACGCCAACCGCGAGCAGGTGGTGGCCAACGGCTTCCGTAAGAGCATGCGGATCAAGGCCCCGAACGTGGCCGCCATCACCGGCAAGCTGTCGGGGGGCAACCAGCAGAAGGTCGTCCTGTCCAAGTGGATGTTCGCCGATCCGGATGTTCTGATCCTCGACGAGCCCACCCGCGGCATCGACGTCGGCGCCAAGTACGAGATCTACACGATCATCAACGAGATGGCCGCGCAGGGGAAGGCGATCATCGTCATCTCTTCCGAGCTCCCGGAGCTGCTGGGCATCTGCGACCGCATCTACGCGCTGTCGGCCGGCCGGATCACCGGTGAGGTGGACGTGCACGAGGCGCACCCCGAGAAGCTCATGCAGTACATGACCCAAGAGAAGGAATGACCTCCATGTCCTCGCTGACCACCCCCTCGACCGAGCATGCCCCGGTCGTCCCGCCGTCCAAGCCGAGCGCCGGCGGCATCGTGTCCTTCCTCGGCGGCCGGCTGCGGCAGATCGGCATCTTCATCGCCCTGATCGCCATCGTCATCCTGTTCCAGGCCCTGACCGGCGGCACGCTGCTGACCCCCCGCAACGTCACCAGCATCATCAACCAGAACGCGTACGTGCTGATCCTGGCCATCGGGATGGTGATGATCATCATCGCGGGTCACATCGACCTGTCGGTCGGCTCGGTCGTGGCCTTCGTCGGGGCGATGAGCGGCATCTTCATCGTCCAGTGGGGCTGGCCCTGGTGGCTCGGTGTGCTGGCGGCCGTCGCCGTCGGCGGTCTGATCGGGGCCTGGCAGGGGTTCTGGGTGGCCTACGTCGGCATCCCAGCCTTCATCGTGACCCTGGCGGGCATGCTGACCTTTCGCGGCCTGACCCAGATCGTCCTGCACAACGTGCCGATCACGCCCTTCCCGGCCCAGTACGTGGCCATCGGCTCGGGCTTCCTGCCCGACCTGACCGGCGGACGGTCCACCTTCGAGGTCCTGACCCTGATCCTCGGCTTCGCCGCCGCCCTCGGTCTGACCACGCAGGAGGTCCGCGAGCGGGCCAAGCGGGTCAAGCTGGGCCTGGAGGACGAGCCCATGAGCTGGTTCGTGTCCAAGGTCATCTTCACCGCCGTCTTCATCCTGGCCATCACCTTCGTGCTGGCCAGCTACCGCGGGACCCCGATCGTGCTGGTCATCCTGGCCGTCCTGATCCTGGTCTACACCGCCGTGATGAACCAGTTCGTCTTCGGCCGCCACATCTACGCCCGGGGCGGCAACCTGCACGCCGCCCAGCTGTCGGGGGTCGACACCAAGCGCGTCGACTTCGCCCTCTTCGTCAACATGGGCGTCCTGGCCGGCATCGCGGGCATCGCCTTCACCGCCCGGAGCAACTCCGCCCTGCCCGGGGCCGGGACCGGCTTCGAGCTCGACGCCATCGCCGCCGTGTTCATCGGTGGGGCGGCGGTCACCGGTGGTGTCGGCACCGTCACCGGGGCCATCATCGGCGGTCTGATCATGGGCGTGCTGAACAACGGGATGTCGCTGCTCGGCCTGGGGAGCGAGGTCCAGTCCTTCATCAAGGGCTTCGTCCTGCTGCTGGCCGTGGCCTTCGACATCTTCAACAAGCGTCGCGCCGCGAACGCCACCAAGTAGTCCCGCACCGCCTACCACTGCACCGCCGACCCGGCCGCGAACGCGCGGCCGGGGCGGTGGCCTGGCCTGACGGCTGGAGAGGAACCCCATGAGCAGCACCGACACCCATCCCTTCCCCGAAGACGCCCTGGTCGTCGGCGTCGACCCCGCCCCGATGGTCGGGCTCGGGACCGAGGCCCTCGACCTCGGTCACGCCGCCGCTTCGGCTGCGGTGAGCGCATGAGCGCCGTGGCCGCCGTCGCGGACGTCATCGCCCGGCTGCGTCGCGAGGTCAGCGACCTGCACGCCGAGCTGCCGCGCAACGGTCTGGTGGTCTGGACCGCCGGCAACATCTCGGCTCGGGTGCCCGGGCACGAGCTGCTCGTGATCAAGCCGTCCGGGGTCAGCTACGACGACCTGACCCCCGAGCGGATGGTCGTCACCGACTTCGAGGGCCGGCTGGTGGACGGCGAGGGCTCGCCCTCCTCCGACACGGCCGCCCACGCGTACGTCTACGCGCACCTGCCGGAGGTCCAGGGGCAGGTGCACACGCACTCGACGTACGCCACCGCATGGGCCGCCCGTGGCGAGGCCATCCCCTGCGTGCTGACCATGATGGGCGACGAGTTCGGGGGCGAAATCCCGATCGGCCCGTTCGCGCTGATCGGGGACGACTCCATCGGCCGCGGCATCGTGGAGACCCTCTCCGGGCACCGCTCCAAGGCGGTGCTGATGCGCAACCACGGCGTCTTCACCATCGGTGCCTCGGCCAAGGCGGCGGTCAAGGCCGCCGTCCTGTGCGAGGAGGTCGCCCGCACCGTGCACATCGCCCGTCAGCTGGGGGAGCCCATCCCGATCCCGGCCGCCGACATCGACTCCCTGTACGACCGCTATCAGAACGCCTACGGGCA
The DNA here is from genome assembly GCA_025964935.1 of Friedmanniella sp. GTDB lineage: Bacteria > Actinomycetota > Actinomycetes > Propionibacteriales > Propionibacteriaceae > Microlunatus. The sequence continues at coordinate 9,381 of JAOPXW010000051.1, forward strand.
GAAGTGAGGACCACCACCGTGACCACCCCCTCCCAGTGCTGGTTCCTCACCGGCTCCCAGGGCCTCTACGGGCCCGAGATCGTCGCCCAGGTCGAGCAGCAGTCCCGCCAGATCGTGGCCGAGCTCAACGCCTCCGACCAGGTCGGCGTCGAGGTCGTCTGGAAGCCGGTGCTGACCGACGCCGAGTCGATCCGCCGCGTGATCCTGGAGGCCAACGCCGACCCCGACTGCATCGGGGCCATCGCCTGGATGCACACGTTCTCGCCCGCCAAGATGTGGATCGCCGGGCTCGACGCCCTGCGGACCCCGCTGCTGCACCTGCACACCCAGTCCGGGGTCGCGCTGCCGTGGGCCGAGATCGACATGGACTTCATGAACCTGAACCAGGCCGCCCACGGCGACCGGGAGTTCGGCTACATCCAGACCCGCCTCG
>JAOPXW010000052.1 GCA_025964935.1 Friedmanniella sp.
ACGACGTAGAGCCCGCCGGCCGCGACGACCTCCTCGTGCTCGTCGGCGCTGGACTGCTCGAACTCGGCGAGGACCTCGGGGTAGCGGGCCTCGTACTCCTCGATGTGCTCGACGGGGTCGATGCCCTGCTCGCGCAGCTTCGAGTCGGCCTGGAACTCGGGGTTGCCGCCCAGGATGATGTCGGTGCCGCGGCCGGCCATGTTGGTGGCCACGGTGACGGCGCCCTTGCGGCCGGCCATCGCGACGATGGCGGCCTCGCGCTCGTGCTGCTTGGCGTTCAGCACCTCGTGCGGGACGCCCTCGGCCTTGAGCAGCCGGGAGAGGATCTCCGACTTCGCGACCGACGCGGTGCCGATCAGCACCGGCTGGCCCGTCTCGTGCCGCTCCCGGACGTCCTCCACCACCGCGGCGAACTTCGCAGTCTCGGTGCGGTAGATCAGGTCGCGCTGGTCCTCGCGGATCATCGGCTGGTTGGTGGGGATCGGCACCACGCCGAGGCCGTAGATCTTCTGGAACTCGCTGGCCTCGGTCATCGCCGTACCGGTCATCCCGGAGAGCTTCTCGTACATCCGGAAGTAGTTCTGCAGCGTGATGGTGGCCAGCGTCTGGTACTCGTCGCGGATCTCGACCCGCTCCTTGGCCTCGATCGCCTGGTGCAGCCCCTCGTTGTAGCGACGCCCGACCAGCGACCGGCCGGTGTGCTCGTCCACGATCAGGACCTCGCCCTCGACGTCGACGTAGTCCTTGTCCTTGGCGAACAGCTCCTTGGCCTTGATGGCGTTGTTGAGGTAGGAGATCAGCGGGGTGTTGGCCGACTCGTACAGGTTGTCGATGCCGAGCCGGTCCTCGACCTGGTCGATGCCGTTCTCGAGGATGGCGACGGTCCGCTTCTTCTCGTCCACCTCGTAGTGCTCGTCGCGGCGCAGCCGGTCCACCATCTTGGCGAACTCGGGGTACCAGCGTTGCGAGTCCTCGGCCGGACCGGAGATGATCAGCGGCGTCCGGGCCTCGTCGATGAGGATGGAGTCGACCTCGTCGACGATGGCGAAGTGGTGCTCGCGCTGGACGCAGTCGTCCAGGGTGAGGGCCATGTTGTCGCGGAGGTAGTCGAAGCCGAACTCGTTGTTCGTGCCGTAGGTGATGTCGGCGTGGTAGGCCACCCGGCGCTCGGCCGGACTCATCTGCGACAGGATCGCGCCCACGTCCAGGTGCAGGAAGTGGTGGATCCGGCCCATCTGCTCGGACTGGAACTTCGCCAGGTAGTCGTTGACCGTGACCACGTGCACCCCGCGCCCGGTCAGGGCGTTGAGGTAGGACGGGGCGGTGGCGACCAGGGTCTTGCCCTCACCGGTCTTCATCTCGGCGATGTTGCCGAGGTGCAGCGCGGCGCCACCCATGATCTGGACGTCGAAGTGCCGCTTCCAGAGAACGCGGTTGCTGGCCTCCCGCACGGTGGCGAACGCCTCGGGGAGCAGCGACTCGAGCGTCTCGCCGTTGGCGAAGCGGGACTTGAAGTCCGCGGTCTGGCCGCGGAGCTCGTCGTCGCTCATGGCGACGAAGTCGTCCTCGATCGCGTTGACCTGGTTGCTGAGGCCCTTGAGCTGCTTGAGGATCTTGCCCTCGCCGACACGCAGCAGCCTGTCCATCAAAGCCACGGAAGCTGGCTCCCTTACCTAGTCGTCACCCACGTGCCCGGTCTGAGATGCCCCGGCCGTACGGCGGGATCAGCTCCCGCCCGGCCCAGGCACGCCCTCCATCGTAGGCCAGTCTCACCCACGAGGTACCGACCCGACCCCGACGGCGCGGTGCCCGCGCTCCGGACCTGCCGGGCGACCCCTCCCTCAGCAGAACCGGGACAACGCGGGGGCCAGGTCGCCCCGCGGCCGGACCTCCACGCTCCGCAGGCCCTGCCAGCCCGCGAGGCCGGCCAGCTCAGCCGCCAGCTGACCGGCCACCCGGACGTGGTCGACCCCCGGCTCGGCCCAGGCCGCGTTGACCCGCAGCACCCCGGAGGCCCGGTCCGCCTTCAGGTCCACCCGGGCGACCAGCTCGTCCCCGAGCAGGAAGGGGTAGACGTAGTAGCCGTGCACCCGCTTGGCCTCGGGGACGTAGATCTCGATCCGGTAGCGGAAGTCGAACAGCCGCTCCAGCCGGTCGCGCTCGAAGACCAGGGAGTCGAAGGGGCTGAGCAGGGCGCGGGCCGCCAGCTGCCGCGGCACCCGGGCCTGGTGCCAGAGGTAGACCGCCCGCCCCGACCAGCCCGACAGCTCGACCGGGAGGAGCTCCCCGGAGCGGACCAGGTCGGCGACCGCCAGCCGGGTCATCTCGGGACGGGTGCGGAAGTAGTCCCGCAGACAGAGCTCGCTGGCCACCCCGAGCGCCTGGGCCGCCTTGCGGACCAGCCCGGTCACCGCGTCCTGCGGGGACGGGGTCGGCTGGGCCAGGATTGCGGCCGGCAGCACCCGCTCAGGCAGGTCGTAGACCCGCTCGAACTGGCGGTTGCGGCGGGCCGAGGTCACCTCGCCGCAGGCGAACAGCCACTCCAGCACGGTCTTGACCGCCGACCAGTTCCAGCCCCACTGGCTGCGGTCACGCTCCTCGACCACCTCCAGGTCGCGGGCGCTGACCGGGCCCAGCTCGGCCACCTGCGCCCGGACCAGGTCGACCAGGGCCGGGTTCTCCTCCGCCACCCGCCGTACGCCGGCCCAGATGTCGCGGTAGCCCTCCTGCATCCGGTGGCGGAGCAGCGGTTGCAGGGTGACGTCCAGGAGGCTGGCCGCATGGCCCCAGTACTCGAACAGCCGGCGCGGCGAGGCGAACGCGGCCCGCTCCAGCAGAGCCGTGTCGTAGCCGCCGAGCCGGGAGTAGAGCGGCATGAAGTGCGCGCGCGTCACGATGTTGATCGAGTCGATCTGGAACTGGCCGAGCCGACGCGCGAGGGAGGAGACGTCGCGCATGGAGACCGGCCGGTCGGCCCGGGGGGTCCCGAAGCCCTGAGCGTTCAGGGCGACCCGACGGGCCTGGGCCGGGGACAGGCGTAGGCGGTGCACCCGGGGAAGGCTAGCGGCGGCCACTGACAGCGGCGTCGGCCGCCGGGTCCGGCCCGGACCCGGCGGCCCGCACGCTAGCTCGTGACCAGCAGCTCGACGCTCTCGAGCCGGATGACGCCGTAGTCGTAGGCCCGGCGGCGGTACACCACGCTGGGGGCGCCGTGCTCGGCGTCCATGTAGAGGTAGAAGTCGTGCCCGACCAGCTCCATCTCGAGCAGGGCCTGGTCCAGCGTCATCGGCGAGGCGGTGTGCTGCTTCTCGCGGACGACCATCGGACCGTCCCCGTCCACCGTAATGCCCGCGATGGTCTGCGGGGCCTCATCCGGGGAGGGCGCGACCCCGTTGACGGTCGGCAGCTGCGCGGCCGCCTCGTGCAGGGACCGGGGTGCGTGCTGACCACGGTGCACCCGCTTGCGGTCGGCCGCCTTCCGCAGCTGGGCCATCAGCTTGTCCAGGGCCATGTCGAACGCCGCCGTCTTGTCCTCGGCGGCCGCCTCGGCCCGCACCACGGGCCCCTTGGTGCGCAGGGTTATCTCGACCCGACTGGCCTGGTCATGCTGTCGCTTGTTCCGCTCCGCCGACACCTCGACCTCGACGCGAATGACCCGGTCATCCAGCTTCTCGAGACGGGTGATCTTGTCCTCGACGTAGGAGCGGAACTGATCCGACACATTGCAGTGTCGGCTCTTGACGACAACATCCATGTCAACCTCCAGTGGATTTGGTGGTCCGTCTCACGACGGTGGGGCGGGGGAAACACATCAGCGCCCCGTGCACCCCGAAGCCCGGTTCGACCGGGACCTTCAGGGGCAGGAGCGCCATAACGTGACGTTAGTCCTCGGCCGTGGGCGTGGCTACGGTGGGCGGGCGATCCTCACTCACTTCTCAGTCCCCCGGGGCCGGTCCGCGGCCGCCGCAGGGTCGCCCCGACCGTCGCCGCCCCCAGCACCGGGTAGCCGGCGGCCCTCAGGACGCGGGCCGACTCGGCCAGGCTGCTGCCTGTGGTGACCACGTCGTCGACCAGCACCACGGGCGCGCCCGGCGGTCGGTCGGCGACGAGCCCGCCCGCCCCCAGTCGACGGCCGAGCACCGGGCCGCGGGCCAGTCGGACTGCCCCCCGGAGGTTGGCCGACCGCGCGTCAGCCCCCAGCCCGGCCTGGTCGGCCACCCCCCGCCGCTGCACGAGAACCGGCCAGACGGTTGCCGCGTACGCGGGCGGCAGCAGCCGGGCCGCCCGACGGGCCAGCGCCCCGGTGGCGTCGAAGCCCCGTTCCCGTACGGCGTGGGCTGCCGACGGGACCGGCACGACCAGCACCGGGCCGGCCCGGACCCGGACGGGGGCCGCGCCGTCCAGCAGGGTGGTCAGGCTGAGCGCGAGGCGACGGCCCAGCACCGGGGTCAGGTGCAGGGCCTGCCGCTCCTTGTAGGCCGCGACCAGGTTGCGCAGCACCTCGTCGTACGGCCCCGCTGCCACCGTGGGTGGGAAGCCGTCGGGCGCCGGGGTGGGCGCGTGCGGACCCGGTCGTGCCCGCGCCAGGCCCGCGGCGCACCGACCGCAGAGTCCCCACCCCGGCTCCTGGCACCCCGGGCAGCACGCGCCGAGCAGCAGGTCACCCGCCGACGAGACCCATCCGCGCCACTCCACGCTGGGAGGGTAGGGACGCCGGCCCGCCGACGAGCGCGCCCGGGGCCGACCTGTGGAGAAGTCGACGTACGGGACGCCTGTGGACAGGGCAGCCGAGCGACGAGGCGGGCGGGGCCGTGTCAGCCGGGGTAGGCGATCGAGCTGACGCCGTCCACGAAGGGCTGCCAGACGTTGCCGTCGTCGCGGAAGGTCTGGCCGCTGCGGTCCACCACGATCGCCGTCCCGGTCCGGGGCAGCACGGTCAGCTCGACGGCGTTCGGGGTGCTGGGCTGGGTCTCGGGCTTGATGGAGGAGGCGTCCTCGCTGACCCGGATCGGGGCCAGGGCGGCGTCCTTGCTCGCCGCGCCGAGCACGAGCAGGGTGGTGGCGTCCAGCCAGCCCACGTCGGCCATCCGGCGGACCAGTGGGGCGCCGTCCTGGGTGGTGTTCAGGACCCGCCAGCCGTCGACCACGATCTTGTCGGAGCGGGTGATCCGGGCCAGCCCGAGCTGCGGGCCCGACGGCCCCTGGCGGATCAGGGCCATCCGGGTGCCGTCGGGCGACAGCTTGAAGGCCGTGATCGGCGCGCGGCCGAGGGTGTGGCTGTCGACCTCGGTGACCTTCTGCCCCTCCACCCGCCAGATGCGCTGCCGCCCGTCGCGCTGCCCGACCGCCCAGATCTCCCCGAACCGGCTGAACTGCGGCCGCAGCAGGCCGGTCACACCGCTCAGGACGGTGCTGACGTCGGGGGCGCCGTTCACGCTGGAGGTCGGCGAGCGCCGGAGCTTGGTCCGCCCGTCGGTGACCAGGGCGAGATCGGTGTTGGAGACCGACACCGCCAGCGAGCCGACGTCGTAGCGGCCATCCCCCAGCGGACCGGCGACGCGCCGCAGGGTGGGGCTCGCCCCGGTGGCGTTCACGACCTGGGCCGCGCCCTTGCGAACGGCGTACAGGGTGTCCCCGGAGACGTCCGGCACGGGGTCCAGCTCGCGCGGGATGGTGTCCACGCCCACCACCAGCGACCCCGGGTCGGCCTCGGGCACCCGGAAGGGCTGCTGCTTGACGGTGAACTTCACCCCGACGACGCTCGTCACCTGCTTCAGGGTGGAGACCACCTGGGCGGCCAGCAGGGACCGCTGCTCGTCGGTCAGGTCCATGACGGTGTCGCTCAAGGGGACCTCGGCCACCCCGTTGGTGATGGTGACGGAGTCCACGCTGAGGGTGGTGCCGGGCGGCACCTCGGTGGTCACCGACGGCTTGAGCCAGCTGGAGGGCCCGGCCAGCAGCGCCTTCATCAACGACGAGGCGACGCTGGCCGGGTTACCGGCACTGGTGGCGAGATAGATCGGGTCGGGCACCAGGGTCCCGTGCCCGAGGAAGTACAGGTCGAAGGGCTCGTAGAAGGAGGTGAAGGAGTACTGCGCGACCATCAGACCCGGAGGCGGGCTGTCGATGCGCCACTCCCCGTCCTGCTGGACCATCCCGAAGTCGAGCTTGAGGGGCTGGTCCCGGGCCGTGTAGGTGCGGTCCGCCCCGAGCGAGCCGACCAGGCGGCCGGAGAAGGTCACCTTGTTGCCCGCCGCCAGGGGCGCGCCCGTGTAGATCGAGGCCCCGGCCTCGGGGCTCCACTTCTCCACCGCCGAGCGGGTCAGGAACTGCTTCGCCACCGAGTAGTTCGGCTGATAGTTCGAGGTCGCCCGCAGGTAGCCCTCCACGATCTGGCGCGGGTCGTCGCCCGCGGTGGGCGGGGCCACCACGATGTTCACGCAGCCCTGGCAGGCCGGCTGGGCCCCCGGCACCTTCTCGACCGACCCCGAGGTGGGGACACTGACGCATCCCGCGAGCAGGAGCGTCAGCGCCACCAGCAGGGCACTGACGGCTGTGCCCGCCCGTGCGCGGCGGCTCACGAGGACCCCACCGAGGAGTTCGCGGTTCGCGACGGCTCGGCCGACGTGGCCGGGTCCGCCCCGGCGCCCGGGTCCACCGGTGTCAGCAGCTCCACCGGTGACGACGGTGACGCCGGGTCCGCCGGTGGCGCCCCATCCTCCGGTGACGTCGAGTCCTCCGGTGACGTGGGTGACGTCGGGTCCGCCGGTGACGTCGAGTCCGCCGGTGACGTCGGGTGATCCGCCCAGGGCGACAGCTCGGACCGGGACGGGTCGTCGACGGCGGAGGCGGCCCCGGCGGCCCCCACGGACGACGTCACCGTGGCGGCAAGGCCCGCCCCGCTCAGCCCCGCCGCGGGCATCGCGAACGGGGTCAGGGCCGAGGGCAGCACCGTCGGAGTCGTCGTGGGCTTGTCCATGATCGTCGTGGTGTGGGCGGACTCGAGGCCGTCGGCCCGGACCCCGGTCGGGCCCACCAGGTCCCGGGGCACCAGCGGCAGGGGGGAGGTCTCCAGGATCGTGCCGGCCCGGCGCGGCAGCGTCAGGCGGAACTGCGCCCCGAGCCCGGGCCGACCCCACGCGGTCAGCCAGCCGTGGTGCAGGTTGGCGTCCTCCATGGCGATCGAGAGACCGAGACCGGTGCCCCCCACCGTGCGGGCCCGGGCGGGGTCCGCCCGCCAGAACCTGTGGAACACCTGCTTGGCCTGGGACGCCTCGAACCCGACGCCGTGGTCGCGTACGGCCACGGCGACGGCGGCGTCGTCACTCTCGATCAGGATGTCGATGGGGTTGCCCTCACTGTGCTCGATCGCGTTGACCAGCAGGTTGCGCAGGATGCGCTCGATCCGCCGGGGGTCGACCTCGGCCTCGGCCGGGCCGGCGGCGTGCACCGTGATCTCCGTGCCGTACTTCTCGGCCAGCGGCAGGCTCGCCCGCACCACCCGGGCCACGATGTCGCCGACGTCGACGGAGGTGACACTCAGCTCGGCCGCCCCGGCGTCGAACCTGGAGATCTCCAGCAGGTCGGTCAGCAGGGCCTCGAACCGGTCCAGCTCGGTCTGCAGCAGCTCGGCGGACCGGGCGGCGACCGGGTCGAAGTCCTCGCGCGAGTCATGCAGCACCTCCGCCGCCATCCGGACGGTGGTCAACGGCGTACGGAGCTCGTGGGACACGTCGGAGACGAACCGCTGCTGAACCGCCGACAGCTCCTCGAGGGTGTTGATCTGCTTCTCCAGCTCGGAGGCCATGTAGTTCATCGAGGTCGCCAGCCGTGCGAGGTCGTCCTGTCCGCGGACCCGCATCCGGTCGTGCAGGTTGCCCGAGGCCAGGCTCTCGGCGGCCCGGCGCGCGGCCCGGACGGGGGTGACCACCTGGCGGCTGACGAGACCGGCGATGAAGGTCAGCAGGATGACCAGGATGGCGCCGGTGGTCAGGACCGCGACCCGGAGCACCTGCAGGGTCTCCACCTCCTGGTCGAGGGGGAAGACCAGGTAGATCTGGTAGCGGCCGGTTCCGGGCAGGGTCAGGGCCGAGCCCGCCGCGAGCCCGGCCACCGCGGGCTTGCCGTCGCGGAACTCCACCTCGGTCGGGGTGATGAGCAGGTCGTTGCTCTGCTCCACCTGCTTGCGCAGGGCGGCGGGGATGCTGCTGGTCGCGGCGTTCCCGGCGTTGATGGTCTGACCCCGGGCGAGGATGATGAC
>JAOPXW010000112.1 GCA_025964935.1 Friedmanniella sp.
CCGCACCGGCGACCCCGGGCCCCGCCGGCGGGGGCTCCGCCCCGCCGGTCCCGCAGCCGCAGGGTCTGACGGCCGAGCAGCTCGCGGCCCAGCTCGCCCGGCAGCAGTGGGCCCAGCAGGTCGCGCAGCTGACGGCCGCGGTGACCCAGGCCGACGACGGGATCAGCCAGCTGGACGAGCAGCTGTCCAGCCTGGCCGACCAGGTCCGCAAGACGGCCGACCAGCGGGCTCAGCAGACCGAGCTGAGCGACGAGCAGAAGGCCCTGGCCGACGTCCGGGCCACGCCGCTCACCGTGGCCGACCTGGCCAAGGTGACGAGCGTGCAGGCCCCCAGCACGGTGACCCACATCGACGGCACCCGGGCCGTGACCGTCTCCGGCACCCCGGACACGACCGACCTCGGCGCGCTGACCAAGACCCTGCAGACCAAGATCGACGCGCTGGACAACGTCCCGTCCGGGGTGACCGTCGCGCTCGGCGGGGCCTCGCAGGACCAGCAGGACGCGTTCCGTCAGCTCGGTCTGGCCATGCTGCTGGCGATCGTCCTGGTGTTCCTCATCATGGTGGCCACCTTCCGGAGCCTGGTGCAGCCGCTGATCCTGCTGGTGTCGATCCCCTTCGCGGCCACCGGCGCGGTCGCGGCGCTGCTGCTGACCGACACGGCCCTGGGCGTGCCGTCCATGGTCGGGCTGCTGATGCTGATCGGGATCGTGGTCACCAACGCCATCGTGCTGATCGATCTGATCAACAAGTACCGCGAGCGGGGCGAGGACCTGACGTCGGCGGTGACCGACGGGGCTCGGCTGCGGTTGCGACCGATCATCATGACCGCCACCGCGACGATCTTCGCGCTGATCCCGATGGGGCTGGGGCTGACCGGTGGGGGAGCCTTCATCTCCCGTCCGCTGGCCGTGGTGGTGATCGGCGGGCTGGTCAGCTCGACCCTGCTGACCCTGCTGCTGGTCCCGGTGCTCTACAGCCTGGTCGAGCGGCGCGGCGAGCGTCGCCGCGTCCGGGCGCTCCAGACCCAGGCCCCGCCGCCGGAGCCGACTCCGGCCTGACCCCGTCCCGACCAGTCCTGCCGCACCGGCCCCGCCCCGACCGGGCGGGCCGCCTCAGTCCTGGTGGTCGCCGGTGGCGCCGTCCAGCAGCTCCCGCACCAGGTCCAGGTGACCGGCATGCCGGGGGTCTCCTCGATCACGTGGATCAGGAGCCAGCGCATGGTCACGTCCTAGCCGAAGTGCGCGACGCCGGCCGGATGGGGCGACGCTACTGCGCGGGTCGGACAGTTCGGCGGTGACGGCGCAATGGGAGGCCGCCGGGTTCCGTGTCCAGCCGGGGACACCCGGACCCGCTCGGCATACTGGTGCGACCGCGACGAAGGAGTGCTGTGCTGTGCTGCGAGAGCTGATCGTCCGTCACGTCAAGCCGGTGCTGCCGCCCGGGCTCTATCAGGGGCTGCGGCGGCTGGACCCGACCGCCGGTGAGCGCGACGCGGCGCGCGAGGCGCGGCAGGCCGCGGCGGCCGCCCGGTCCGCCCGGAAGCCGCGGCGTACGGCGGTGCCGATGGCCGAGCGCGACCTGACCTGGCTGGCCAAGCACTTCGGCACGGACAAGTGGGGACCGCACCGCTATCCGCCGCACTACGAGCGTCACCTGGTGCACCTGAAGAACGAGGCCTTCACGCTGCTCGAGCTCGGGATCGGCGGCTACAAGAAGGAGGGCACCGGCGGGGCCTCGCTGCGGATGTGGCGCGAGTTCTTCCCCCGGGCCCAGATCCTCGGCCTGGACATCGTGGACAAGTCCTTCGTGAACGCGGACCGGATCCGGGCCTACCACGGCAGCCAGACCGACGCCGAGCTGCTGCGGCGCATCGTCGCCGACGCGGACAACCTGCAGGTGGTGATCGACGACGGCAGCCACCGCAGTGACCACATCATCGAGACGTTCGGCGTGCTCTTCCCGCTCCTGCCGATCGGCGGGATCTACGCGATCGAGGACACCCAGACCTCCTACTGGGAAGGCTACGGCGGCTCCCATGACCTGACGGCCTCGCACACCTCGATGGCGTTCGTGAAGACCCTGCTGGACGACCTCAACTACGAGGAGTTCACCAAGGCCGGCTACCAGCCCACCTACACCCAGCGCTACGTCGTGGCCGTGCACGCGTACCACAACCTGGTGGTGATCGAGAAGGGCGACAACAACGAGAAGCGGCACGGCCCCGACGTCGCGGCACCCTAGACCGGAAGCCGCACCGGGGCGCCGGGTCGGCCCAGGAAACTGCCACGATTGTGTAACGGCTGCCCTCGCGGCCAACCACTCCGTCACAGTCTCCTTACGCTGGCCCCAGTCTCCTCGCGTGGTCGGGGGCTGGCCCGGCTGGCGCCGGGACAGGCGGGGACATTCGTACCGGTGCTCAGACCAAAGGACCCCCCGTGACCTTGCCCCGCCTCCTCCGACGCCGTTCCGCGGCCACCCTGCTCGCCGTCGCCGCCGGTCTGACCGGCGCGGCTGGAGCACCGGCGGCGGCGCAGTCCACCCCCCACCAGCTGACTGTGGTCGCGACCCGTGCGGGTCTGCAGCCGGGGAACGCCACGATGGGCTGGAGTCACCAGGCGGCCACCCGCTCGCTCGCTCCCGTCCCGCCCTCGGCCGCCTCGACCAGTGCGTTCACCCCCACCGGGGTCCTGGGCATCGACGTGGCCAGCTACCAGAAGAACATCAGCTGGCCGACCTGGGCGGCGGCCGGTCGGCAGTTCGCCTACGTCAAGGCCACCGAGGGTGCGTACTACAAGAACCCCTACGCCGCCCAGCAGTCCGGCGGCGCGTACGCGGTCGGCATGATGCGGGGCGCCTACCACTTCGCCAACCCCAAGTCCTCGAGCGGCAAGACGCAGGCGGGTTACTTCGTCAAGAACGGCGGCGCCTGGACGCTGGACGGCCGGACCCTGCCCGGGGTCCTCGACATCGAGTACAACCCGTACGGGGCCACCTGCTACGGCCTCAGCCAGGCCAACATGGTGGCCTGGATCGCCGCCTTCACCACCGAGTACAAGCGGCTGACGACGCGCGACGCCGTCATCTACACCACGGCCGACTGGTGGAAGCGGTGCACCGGCAACACCACCCGGTTCACCACCACCAACCCGCTGTGGGCGGCCCGCTACGGCACCACCACCCCCGGTACGCTGCCGGGCGCCTGGCGCACCGCCACCTTCTGGCAGTACACCTCGACCCCGCTCGACCAGGACCGCTTCAGCGCCTCCTTCGAGCGCCTGGTGGTCCTGGCCAACGGTTTCGTGGCCAAGGGCTGACGACCGGGTCGCCCCGTCAGGGGCGGTCGGCGAGCTCGCCGAGGGTCAGCTGACGTCCTCGTCGGACTCGTCGGCGGTGCCGGCCAGGTCGGCCGGGTTGACGGTGCCCTGGGGGTCGTCCTCGACGCTCAGGCCGCCGTACTCCTGGGGGTCGTCCATGTCCGCACCCTCGGGGTCGCGGGGGGCGGGGGTTTCGGTGGGGTCGCTCGACACGGTGACTCCTGTCTCGGGCCGGGCATCGCTGTCCGGCGGGGCTGATCGTCCCATCCTAGGAGCGGGCGTGGTACGACTTTTGCGAACGGGCCACGCGAAGGGCCTCCGGCGGGCTACGGTCAACTGCGTTCGCGGCCTGGGGGGGCCGCGAACGCCCAACCAGCAGCCGGTCGGGAACGGGGTCGTGCCGCCCCTGCCGTGCCGAGGGCCGGGGGTCGCGTGGGAGGGTGAGGTTTTCCTCCACGCACGCACGTGCAGATTGTGAGCCAGGAGTGTCGAACTGGGTTGAGCACGTGGTCTGGTGGCAGGTCTACCCGCTCGGGTTCGTGGGCGCGGAACCGGAGCTGGCCGGGGCCCACCCGGAGCCGCACCGCCTGCAGCGGCTGACCGGCTGGCTCGACCACCTGGTCTCGCTGGGCTGCAACGGGCTGGCCCTGGGGCCGATCTTCACCTCCAGCACCCACGGCTACGACACCGTGGACTACTTCTCCATCGACCCCCGCCTCGGCGACGACGGGGACTTCGACGCCCTGGTGGCGGCCTGCCGCGAGCGCGGCATCCGGATCCTCCTCGACGGGGTCTTCAACCACGCCGGCCGTGACTTCCCCCCGGTGGCGCAGGCCTTCGCCCAGGGCCCCGGCTCCGAGGCCGCCCAGTGGGTCACGCTCTACGACAACGGCCCCGCGGGTCTGAGCGCCAACTACTTCGAGGGCCACGACCAGCTGGTCGAGCTCAACCACGACGCACCGGCCGTCCAGCAGCACGTCCGCGATGTGATGCTGCACTGGCTCGGACGGGGGGCCGACGGCTGGCGGCTCGACGCGGCGTACGCGGTGCCCGCCTCGTTCTGGGCCGCGGTGCTGCCGGCGGTCCGCGAGCAGTACCCCGACGCCTGGTTCGTCGGGGAGATGATCCACGGGGAGTACGCCGCCTACGTCGCCGAGTCCGGCCTCGACTCCGTGACCGCCTACGAGCTGTGGAAGGCGGTCTGGTCCTCGCTCAAGGAGGTCAACCTCCACGAGCTGCAGTGGACGCTGGGTCGTCACAACGACCTCGTCGACGCCTTCGTGCCCATGACCTTCCTCAGCAACCACGACGTCACCCGGGTCGCCAGCACCATCAACGACCCGCGGCACCTGCCGCACGCCATCGCCCTGTTGGGCTTCGTCCCGGGGGTGCCCTCGGTCTACTACGGCGACGAGTTCGGCCTCCGGGCGGTGAAGGAGGACCGGGCCGGCGGGGACGACGCGGTCCGGCCGGAGATGCCCGACGAGCGCGGCCTCTTCGGTGAGGGCGACAGCGCGGTGGAGGCGGTCTACCGCCAGGTCATCGGCATCCGGCGCCGGCACCCGTGGCTGACCGACGCCCGGATCTCGACCTCGGGGGTGGCCAACGAGCACATGCTGATCACCGCCCGCTCCCGCACCGACGAGACGATCGCGCTGGGCCTGCTGCTGAACCTGGCCGACGAGCCCGCCCCGCTGCCGCCGGGCAGCACGGTGGTGGACTCCCTGACCCCGGTGTCCGGCGGTCAGCTGCCCGGTCACTCGTGGGCGGTGCTCTCGGGGGTCTGAGGGCCGTGCCCGCGGAGCCGCCGCCGGACGGCGGCCACGATGGGCTCGTCGGGACCCAGCCAGGGCAGGTCCAGAACGGTGCCGGCCCCGACCCACCGCAGCTCGTCGTGGGCCTCGCCGGCCACCGGGTCGCCGCCGGCCAGCACGCACCACCAGGTCCGCATCACCAGACCGTCGGTCAGGGGCCAGGGTCCGCCGTCAGCCGCGGTCAGCTCCTGCCCGCGCCGTACCGTGACGGCCAGCTCCTCGGCCAGCTCGCGGTCCAGGGCCGCCTCGGCGGTCTCGCCGGGCTCGACCTTGCCGCCCGGGAACTCCCACTGCCCGGCCAGGGCCGGCGGCCGGGAGCGGCGGGCGGCGAGCAGCCGGCGGGGCTGGTGCAGGTCGTCGACGATGATTGCGCCGACCACCAGCGCAGGGGAGGTCACCGCCGTACGGTACCGGTCACCCATAAGCGTTTGCCGGTTGTCAGTGGCACCTCCTAGCGTGGTCTCCAGGAGGACCCCCCCACCCCGGCGATGAGTTCGGGAGCGGTGGTGAGTCTGACTTCCAGGTCGGCTCGCGCCGGCCCGACGGCAGCGCGGCCGGGACCCGGATCGACCCAGCGAAGGTAGGCGGCTCATGACGAGCACAGACACGACGGCCCCGCCGGCCGGCGCCCTCTCCACCCGCGACCGCGGGGTCATCATCACGTTGCTCGTGGCGGCCTTCGTCGTCATCCTGAACGAGACCATCATGGGGGTGGCCCTGCCCCGGCTGATGGTCGACCTGAACGTCACGGCCCGGACCGGCCAGTGGCTCTCCACGGCGTTCCTGCTGACCATGGCCGTGGTCATCCCGACCACCGGGTTCCTGCTCCAGCGGCTGCCCACCCGTTCGGTGTTCGTGCTGGCCATGGGGCTGTTCTGCCTCGGCACCCTGCTGGCCGCGGTGTCGCCCGGCTTCTGGATGCTGCTGGTCGGGCGGGTCGTGCAGGCCACCGGTACCGCGGTGATGGTGCCGCTGCTGATGACCACGATCCTCACCCTCGTCCCACCGGAGCGGCGCGGCGTGGTGATGGGCAACGTGGCCATCGCGATCTCGGTCGCGCCCGCCATCGGCCCCACCGTCTCGGGCATCATCCTGCACTTCCTGCCCTGGCGCTTCCTGTTCGTCGTCGTCCTGCCCATCGCTCTGGCGGCCCTGGTCTACGGGGCACGCGGGCTGGTCAACGTCGGGCAGGTCGGCACCCAGCGGCTGGACCTGCCCTCGGTGCTGCTCTCGGTGCCCGCCTTCGGGGGGATCGTCTACGGGCTCAGCCAGCTCGGCGGCGGGGTCTCGTCCACCGTGCCGCTGGCCTGCCTCGCGGTCGGGGTGGTCAGCCTGCTCGTGTTCGGCTGGCGTCAGGTCCGGTTGACCCGGCCGGGCAACCCGCTGCTGGACCTGGGCGCCTTCCGCTTCCCGATGTTCAGCCTGAGCGTGGCCCTGCTCTGCATCGCGATGGCCGGCCTGCTCGGGATGGTCATCCTGCTGCCGCTCTATCTGCAGACGATCCGCGGCATCGGGTCGCTGGAGACCGGGCTGATGCTGCTGCCGGGCGGTCTGTTGATGGGGCTGCTCGGCCCGAGCGTCGGGCGGCTGTTCGACCGCTACGGGCCCCGGGCCCTCACCATCCTGGGCTCCGTGCTGCTCGTGGTGGCCCTCTGGCGGATGAGTGCGGTCGGCCCCACCACCCCGGTCTGGCTGCTGGTCGGGCTGCACCTGCTCATCTCGGCCTCGCTGGCCTGCATCTTCACGCCGGCCTTCACCGCCGGGCTGAACCCGCTGCCGCCGCACCTCTACTCCCACGGGAGCGCCATCCTGACGACGCTGCAGCAGGTGGCGGGGGCCGCCGGGATCGCGCTGCTGGTGGCCATCATGGCGGGCCGGGCGGGCGGGCTCGTGCAGCAGGGGGTCGACCCGGTGGCCGCGCAGAACGTCGGCATCCACGACGCCTTCCTGGTCGCCGCGGGCATCGCGGTGGCCGCGGTCGTCTGCTCCCTGTTCATGCGCCGCCCCCGGGAGACCTCGCCCGAGCGGGCCGACGCCTCGCAGCACTGAGACGGGGCGGACCCGCCCCGCTCAGAGCGGCGGGTCTTCCGCGCTGTAGCCGGCCAGCACGGCCGCCTCGTACGCCGGCCCCAGCGAGTCGACCGTGGCTCCGACGGTCTGCCGACGGTCGGCGACCTCGACCTGCGGGACCGGGGCCCCGATCTCGTCCCGGACCCGCTCGGAGAACCCCAGCAGCCGCGCGGCGGCGGTGGCGTCCCCCTCGGTCACCGCGATGGCGGCGAGCTCGTCCAGCACGCTGGCCATCCGCCACCGGTCCCCGAGGGTGCGGTGCTCCTCCAGGCTCGCCAGCTGCTGACCGCGGGCCTGCTTGAGCTCGCCGCGGAGCCGCGAGACCACCCCGAGCTGGTTGAGGGCCCACGCGCTTCCCTCGGGAAACGCGATCTCCTCACAGGTGGTGAAGGCCTGGTTCAGGAGCAGCCGGGCGCTGGCCAGGTCCCCGCGACGGCACGCGATGGCGCCGAGGTTGACCAGGGCCCAGCTCGTGATGGCCGGGTTGCCCGTACGCCGGGCCAGGTCGAGCGCCCGCCGGGCCCACCTCTCGCCCTCGCTCCAGCCGCCCTGCAGCCAGAAGAGGAAGGACAGGTGGCAGCACTCGGCGGCCTGACCGGGCAGGTCGTCGCCGGTCACGGCCAGCCCGAGGGCGGTCCGGTACAGGCTCTCGGCGTGGACGTAGTCCCCCCGCTCCCGAGCGATGCTGCCGAGCCAGGACGACGTCTCGGCCACGCCCGCGGCGTTCCCGGCCCCGAGATAGAGGGCCTGCGCCCGACTGACCATGTCCTGCGCCGGGTCGTAGTCGCACTGCAGCATCGCCAGCATGCCGGCGCGGGCCAGGGCGGCCGCCCGGAGCCGGTGCGGGGCGTCCGGTGCGGCGGCCAGCGCCTCCTCGGCCCAGCGACGGCCGAGCCCGTAGCGCCCGCGCAGGTAGCACCACCGACTGACCGCGATCGAGATCCGCAGCGCGAGCTCGGGGGCGTGCCGGGTCGCCCACTCGACGGCCCGGCCGATGTTGCCGACCTCCAGGTCCAGGACGGCGAGCCAGCGCTGCTGGTCCTTGTCGGCCAGGTGGGTGGCCGCCCGCTCCGCCAGTCCGCAGTAGTACTCGGCGTGGTGCCGCTGGACCACGGCGAGCTCGCCGGACTCGCGAAGCCGTTCGAGGGCGTACGCCTGCACGAGCTGCAGGAGCCGGAAGCGCGCGTACGCCGACCCGTCGTCCCGGCGCGAGACCAGGGACGTGGACATCAGCCTCGACAGGATGTCGAGGACCTCCGCGCTGCTCAGACCCGCCCCGCCGATGCGGGTGGCCGCGTCCCGTCCGAAGCCGCCGTCGAAGACCCCCAGCCGGGCGAAGACCCGCTGCGCCGGCCCGTCGAGCTGGTCGTAGCTCCACTCGACCATGGAGTCGATCAGGGTCGGGCCTGCCGGGCCGGTCCCGGGCCGCAGCAGGGTGAGCCCACTCTCCAGCGCGTCGGCGAGCTCGGGCAGCGACATGACATCGGTCCGGGCGGCGGCGAGCTCCAGGGCCAGCGGAAGACCGTCGAGGCGCTGGCAGATGCGGGCGACCGCGGTCCGCTCGGGTGCGGTGAGGTCCCGGCCCAGGCCGACCCGGGTCAGCAGCAGGTCGCTGGCGGCGGTCTTGGCGAGGCGTGCGGCCGAGGCGCCCAACGGGGGCACCGGCAGCGGGCCGACCGGCAGAGTGATCTCGCCGAGGATGCCCGACAGATGGCGGCTGACGAGCACGATCTTCAGGTGGTCGCACCGCCGCAGCAGCAGCTCGCAGACCGGGTAGCAGACCGCCGAGAGGTGTTCGGGGTCGTCGATGATCAGCAGGGCCTCGCGCTCCGCGAGGAGCCCGACCAGCTCGTCCAGATCACCGCCGGAGTCGGCCCCCGCGCCCACTGCCCCCGCCAGCAGGGGGACGAGCGCGCGGGGATCGCGGAGGCTCCGAACCGGGAGCCAGAAGACCGCGCCGGAGAAGTGGTCGAAAACCTGTTCGGCGACGGCCGAGACGATCCGGGTCTTGCCCACGCCGCCCGGTCCCAGCACGGTCACGAGCCTGCTGTCGGGACGCTGCACGACCGCCCGTAGCGCACCCACCTCCCCCGTACGGCCGATCAGCCGGTCGCGGTAGACCGGCGGCGCGACCCGTGAGGGCTCGGCCGGCGAGGTGGTCGCGAAGAACGCGGCGCGCTGCGGCTCGCTCAGCTCCAGCGCGGTGGCGAGGAGGCTCAGGGTGGTCATCCGGGGATGCCGGCGGCCGCGCTCGAGGAGGGAGACCGCTTCGGGGCTCAGGCTGGCCCGTTGCGCCAGCCCCTCCTGGGAGAGCCCGGCGCCCCGGCGCAGCCGGCGAAGCTCATCGCCGAACGGAACCATGTGCCGCCACCTCTGCGACCATCGAACACCAATATGCCGACCGGCTGGCGAGGTATCTCGCCCAGAGCACGCAGGGCCTTGTTCGTGCGCTGTACGTGGTGTGATCGGGGGGGCTGAAGCAAGACTATGGACGTAGTTTGCTGAGGGCAAGCCCTCGGGGGTGCATTGTGTTCACTCAACCCTCTCTGACGTTTCAATCGGTTGGTGAGTGAACCGATGGAGGGTGTCGGCCACGGGGGAGAGATCGCCAGGTCTCTCTGGGCAGGCACCCTCCGCGCACTCCCGTTCGGGGAGTAGCGCGGGGGAGGCGCCCCCGCCGCCCGGGTTTGCACCACCCACGACCCACCCCGCCGTGCGGTGGTGTCGGTGCAGGACCCGCGCTAGCGTTCAGCGGTGAGCAGCCCCTTCGACCCCAGCCGGTGGCAGCCGGTGGAAGGCTTCGCCTTCACCGACGTCACCTACCACCGCAGCATCGACTCCCCGGTGGTCAGGATCGCCTTCGACCGCCCCGAGGTGCGCAACGCCTTCCGGCCGCACACGGTGGACGAGCTCTACCGGGCCCTCGACCACGCCCGGATGAGCTCGGATGTGGGCTGCGTGCTGCTGACGGGCAACGGCCCGTCCCCCAAGGACGGGGGCTGGGCGTTCTGCAGCGGCGGCGATCAGCGGATCCGGGGCCGGTCCGGCTACACGTACGCCGACCAGGACGCCCCCGCGGCGGTGGACCCGGCCGCCGCGGGCCGGCTGCACATCCTGGAGGTGCAGCGGCTGATCCGTTTCATGCCGAAGGTCGTGGTCGCGCTGGTCAACGGCTGGGCGGCCGGCGGCGGGCACAGCCTGCACGTGGTCTGCGACCTCACCCTGGCCAGCGCCGAGCGCGCCCGGTTCAAGCAGACCGACGCCGACGTCGGCAGCTTCGACGGCGGCTACGGGTCGGCCTACCTCGCCCGGCAGGTGGGGCAGAAGTTCGCCCGCCAGATCTTCTTCCTCGGCGGGGAGCACGACGCCGCCGACGCTCACCGGATGGGCATGGTCAACCGAGTCGTCCCGCACGCCGAGCTGGAGGCCGTCGGCCTGGAGTGGGGCAAGGCGATCTGCCGGAAGAGCCCGACAGCGCAGCGGATGCTCAAGTTCGCCTTCAACGCGGTCGACGACGGCCTGGTCGGCCAGCAGGTGTTCGCCGGCGAGACGACCCGGCTGGCCTACATGACCGACGAGGCCGTCGAGGGCCGGGACGCCTTCCTGGAGAAGCGCTCGCCCGACTGGTCGGCCTTCCCCTACTACTACTGAGCCGGACCCCGGCGGCGCAGGGTCAGTCCCCGGCGAGCAGGGCCAGGGCGACCGAGTCGTCGGTGATGATGCAGGAGACCAAGCCGGAGCGCAGGGTGGCGCGGATCGCCTCGGTCTTGCGGGGCCCGCCGCCCACCACGATCACCTGGCCGATCGCCGCGAGCTGCTCGGCGCTGACCCCGAGCACCCGGTCGTCGAACGCGTGCACGGGGGCGCCGTCGCGGTCGAGCAGCGCGCCGCCGACGTCGGCGAGCACGTCGAGGGCGAGCAGCCGCTCCTGGTCGTCGGTGCTGAGGGCGTCGTGGAACCGGGACTCGGGCGGGTCCCAGCTGCCCACGGCCGCGACAGCGATGGTCACCGAGGCAAAGCGGTCGAAGGCGTCGGCGATGCGCGGGTCCGTCTTCAACGCGGCTGCGGCCTCGGGCGTGGCCACGGTCAGCGGGGCGTAGATGGAGCGGGCCCGGCCGCCGGAGAGCACGGCCACCCGGCGCAGCACCTCGACGGGGTTGTCGTCCAGGTCGCCGCTCATCCCGGTGAGCTGGATGATCTCGCACCCGGCCAGCCGGGTCAGGTGCCGGGCGACGGCGTCGATGGTCCGTCCCGAGGTGACGCCCAGGACGTCGGCGTCGGTCACGACGTCGCTGAGCAGGGCCGCGGCCGTCCGGCCCAGCGCCTCGCGGACGGCGTGCGGGCTGGGGTCGTGCACGAGCGCCACCAGCGCCCGTTCCAGCCCGAACTTCTCCCGCAGCCGGAGCGACAGGTCGGCGTCGACCGACTCCGGCAGGGTGATCGAGATGCGGACGATGCCGCTGCTCACCGCGGCCTCCAGCAGCCGGGTGACCTTGAAGCGCGAGATGGCGAAC
>JAOPXW010000133.1 GCA_025964935.1 Friedmanniella sp.
GCGGGGTGCCCAGGCAGGCCACGGCCGTCACCCGGGCACCGCGGCGGGCCAGCCGGGCCGCGGCGTACAGGGCGTCGCCGCCGTTGTTGCCCGGCCCGACCAGGACGAGCACCCGCGCGCCGTAGACCGCACCCCGCTCACGCAGGAAGCGCAGCACGCTGCTCGCCAGCCCGGCCGCCGCCCGCTGCATCAGGACGTCGCCGCCCTCGCGCGCCATCACCCGCTCCTCGAGGTCGCGGACCTGGGCCACCGCGTACGCGTGCACGCTCAGGCCTCGCAGACCACCACGGCCGAGGCGATCCCGGCATCGTGGGAGAGGCTGACGTGGATGGAGCCGACCCCCAGCTCGGCGGCCCGGGCGGCCACCGTCCCGGACAGGTTGAAGTGCGGCCGACCCTCGGCGTCGGTGACCACCTCGGCGTCCTGCCAGACCAGGCCCGCGGGGGCGCCCAGCGACTTGGCCAGGGCCTCCTTGGCCGCGAAGCGCGCCGCCTGCGAGGCGGTCGGCAGGGCCGCCTCGGCCGGGGTGAAGAGCCGGGTCACCAGGCCGGGGGTGCGCTGCACCGCCCGGGCGAAACGGTCCAGGTCGCACACGTCGATCCCGACCCCGACGATCATCGCGACCTCGGGGCGGTCAGGCTCTGCGGGCTCACTCGACCGTGACGGACTTCGCCAGGTTGCGCGGCTGGTCCACGTCGTGGCCCTTCCGGCTCGCCAGCTCGCAGGCGAAGATCTGCAGCGGGATGATCGCGACCAACGGCTGGAGCAGCGTGGAGACCTTGGGCAGCCGGATCATCACGTCGGCGTACGGGGTCACCTCGTCGTCGTCCACCTCAGCCAGCACGATGGTCCGCGCCCCGCGGGCCCGGACCTCCTGCAGGTTGGAGACGACCTTGTCGTGCAGCATGTCTCGGCCCTGCGGCGGAATGACCACGAACACCGGCAGCTGGTCCTCGATCAGGGCGATCGGGCCGTGCTTCAGCTCGCCGGCCGCGAACCCCTCCGCGTGGATGTAGGCCAGCTCCTTCAGCTTCAGGGCCCCCTCCAGGGCGACGGGATAGCCGACGTGCCGACCCAGGAAGAGCACCGAGGGCGCGTCGACGAAGTCGGCCGCCAGCTGCATCACGGTGTCGATGTCGCTGAGCACGTCCGAGATCGCGGCGGGCATCGACTCGAGCTCGCGCATCGTGGCCCGGATCTCGTCGTCGAACTTGGTCCCCCGGACCTGGGCCAGGTAGAGGCCCAGCAGGTAGCAGGCCACCAGCTGGGTCAGGAAGCCCTTGGTCGAGGCGACGCCGACCTCCGGACCGGCGTGGGTGTAGATCACCGCGTCCGACTCGCGCGGGATGGTCGAGCCGTTGGTGTTGCAGATCGCCAGCACCCGGGCCCGCTGCTCGCGTGCGTGCCGCAGCGCCATCAGGGTGTCGGCGGTTTCCCCCGACTGGCTGATGGCCACCACCAGGGTGGTCGGTCCCACGATCGGGTCGCGGTAGCGGAACTCGCTGGCCAGCTCGACCTCGCACGGGATCCGGGTCCAGTGCTCGATGGCGTACTTGGCCACCAGACCGGCGTAGCACGCTGTGCCGCAGGCGATGATGACGATCTTGTCGATGGTGCGCAGCTCGGCGTCGCTGATCCGCAGCTCGTCCAGGGTCAGCTTGCCGTCGGCGTCATGGCGGCCCAGCAGCGTGTCGGCCACGGCCTTCGGCTGCTCGAAGATCTCCTTGCGCATGAACCAGTCGTAGCCGCCCTTCTCGGCGGCCGACAGGTCCCAGTCGACGTGGTAGCCCCGGACGTCGGCGGGCAGACCGTCGAAGGTGGTCACCTCGACCCCGTCCCGGGTGATCTGCACGACCTGGTCCTGCCCGAGCTCGATCGCCTCCCGGGTGTACTCGATGAAGGCCGCGACGTCGGAGGCGACGAAGTTCTCCCCGTCACCGACCCCCACGACCAGCGGGGAGTTGCGGCGGGCCGCGACGACCACGTCGGGGTTCTCGCTGTCGGTGGCCACCAGGGTGAACGCCCCCTGCAGCCGCACGCACACGGCCCGCATCGCCTGGTCCAGGGGCACCCCGGCCTCGACCTGCAGCCCCAGCAGCTGGGCCACCACCTCGGTGTCGGTCTCGGAGACGCACGTGATCCCCTCGCGGGCCAGCTCCTCGCGGAGCCGGGCGTAGTTCTCCACGATGCCGTTGTGGACCAGGGCGACCCGGCCGTTGGCCGACAGGTGCGGGTGGGCGTTGACGTCGTTCGGGGCCCCGTGGGTGGCCCAGCGGGTGTGCCCGAGCCCCAGGCCCGTACGGGGCAGCGAGGACTCGGCCAGGGCCTTGTCCAGGTTGGCGATCTTGCCGGCCTTCTTGGTCAAGAACTGTCGCCCCTGCGACACCACGGCGACTCCGGCGGAGTCGTAGCCGCGGTACTCCAGCCGGCGTAGACCCTCGACCACCACGTCGAGCGCCGCCCGCGGACCGACGTAGCCGACAATTCCACACATAGGCCGCACCTTACCGCTTCGGCCCCCGCCGCTCGGGCGTTTGACACGTGCCGGGGGCGGGGCCCACCGGCCGTTAGATTTCTGCCATGCCGCACGACGCCCCGGTCCTCGGGCCCTACGTGGAGCGCAGCCGGCACGACTGGGCCGAGCTGGCCGAGCAGACGCCGTTGGCGCTGGACGCGGCGACCCTCGAACGGCTGCGGGGCCTCGGCGATCCGACCAGCATGCTCGACGTGCACGAGGTCTACCTGCCGCTGACCCGGCTGCTGAGCCGCTACGTCCTGCACACCGACGAGCTGCACCGCTCCACCAACGAGTTCCTGCAGCTGTCGGTCAGCCGCACCCCGTTCGTGATCGGCATCGCGGGATCGGTGGCCGTGGGCAAGTCCACGACCGCCCGGCTGCTGCGGGAGCTGCTCGCCGCCTGGCCGGAGCACCCCCGCGTCGCCCTGGTCACCACCGACGGCTTCCTGCTGCCCAACGCCGAGCTCGAGCGTCGCGGCCTGCTGCACCGCAAGGGCTTCCCCGAGTCCTACGACCGGCGGGCCCTGCTCCGGTTCGTGATGGACGTCAAGTCGGGTCGCGAGCAGGTCACCGCCCCGGTCTACAGCCACCTGGTCTACGACATCGTGCCCGGGGAGCGGGTGACGGTCGAGCGCCCCGACATCGTCATCGTCGAGGGTCTGAACGTGCTCCAGCCCGCCCGGGTCCGGCAGGACGGGACCGCCGGCCTGGTGGTCAGCGACTTCTTCGACTTCTCCGTGTACGTCGACGCCGACCCCGCCGACATCCGGGACTGGTACGTCACCAGGTTCCTGTCGCTGCGTGACACCGCGTTCCGGGACCCGCGCTCCTACTTCTCGCGCTACGCCGAGCTGAGCCACGACCAGGCCGTACGGCAGGCCGAGCGCGTCTGGGACACCATCAACGGACCGAACCTGGCCCTCAACATCGTGCCCACCCGCGGCCGGGCCACCGCCATCCTGCGCAAGGACACCGACCACCGCGTCAAGTGGGTGCGGATCCGCAAGGTCTGAGCCCGCCGGTCCGCCGACCCCTGCGCGTCGCCCGGGGGTGCGGTTGCGACCCCCGGTACGGTCGCGGACATGAGCAACCAGCCCGCGGGCCCCCCGCCGCGCGTCAGCATCGGGGCGGGCACCGCCCTCAAGATCGGATTCTTCGGCGCCCTCGGCGCCACCCTGTTCTCGGTGGTGCTGACGGTGGTCCTGGGCATCGTGGCCCTGATGCTGGCCGCCGGCGGGGTGCTGGACGTCAGCCGCTTCCTGCCGTAGCCGGCGGCCCTGCGACGGGAGGGCTCGGGCTCAGAGGCCGAGCGAGGACTTGACCACGCCCGCCAGCCGGTGGGCGACGTCGTTGGCCTGGTCGTAGCTCTCGGCCTCGACCATCACCCGGACCAGGGACTCGGTCCCCGAGGGCCGCAGCAGCACCCGGCCGGTGTCACCGAGCTCGGAGCCCGCCTCGGCCACCGCGGCGTTCAGGGCCGGGTCGGTGTCGGCGCGGCTCTTGTCCACCCCGGGCACGTTGATCAGGACCTGGGGCAGCCGGATCATCACCGAGGCCAGCTCGGCCAGCGACCGGCCGGTCCGCGCCATCCGGCTCATCAGGTGCAGCGCGGTCAGCGTCCCGTCGCCGGTGGTGGCGTGCTCCAGCATCACCACGTGGCCGGACTGCTCCCCGCCGAGGGCGTGGCCGGCGTTGCGCATGGCTTCCAGCACGTAGCGGTCCCCGACCTTGGTCTGCTCGACGGTCACCCCGTGGGCCTTCATCGCGTTCACGAAGCCCAGGTTGCTCATCACGGTGGCGACCACGGTGTCGTTGGTCAGTCGGCCCTGCTCGTGCAGGGCGAGGGTCAGGATGGCGAGGATCTGGTCCCCGTCCACCGTCTTGCCGGTGGCGTCCACGGCCAGGCAGCGGTCCGCGTCGCCGTCGAGGGCGATGCCGATGTCGGCCCGGTGCGCGAGGACGGCCTCCCGCAGCGAGTCCATGTGGGTGGAGCCGCAGTTCTCGTTGATGTTGATGCCGTCGGGCTCGGCGTGGATGCGGACGACCGTCGCCCCCTGGGCCTCGAAGGCGGCGGGGGCGGCCAAAAAGGCGGCCCCGTTGGCGCAGTCGACCACCACGGTCAGCCCGTGCAGGCTGACCGGCCGGCCCAGACTGCCGACCAGGTGCGCGACGTAGCTCTCCACCAGCGCGAGGTCGTCGGTGACCCGTCCGACCCCGCCCCCGGTGGGCCGGGCCCAGGCCTCGCCCATCCGCGCCTCGATGGCGTCCTCCAAGACGTCGTCGAGCTTCGCACCGCCCCGGGCGAAGAACTTGATCCCGTTGTCGGGCATCGGGTTGTGGCTGGCCGAGAGCATCACCCCGAGGTCGGCCTGGCAGGCCCCGGTCAGATAGGCCACCCCCGGGGTCGGCAGAACGCCGAGGCGGACGACGTCCACCCCGGCGCTGGCCAGGCCCGCCACCACCGCGGCCTCGAGGAACTCGCCCGAGGCGCGGGGGTCGCGACCGACCAGAGCGGTCGGCTGATGACCGGAGAACTCACCCGAGTCGGCGAGCACGTGAGCGGCGGCGACCGCGAGGTTGAGGGCCAGCTCGGCGGTCAGCGCCTCGTTGGCCTTGCCCCGTACACCGTCGGTCCCGAAGAGGCGGCCCATGGACTGCGCTCCCGAGCCCGCGGGTCAGCGCTTGCTGTACTGAGGAGCCTTACGGGCCTTCTTCAGACCAGCCTTCTTGCGCTCCTTGATGCGGGCGTCGCGGGTCAGCATGCCGGCCTTCTTCAGGGCGGGGCGGCTGGCCTCCTCGTCGACCGAGTTCAGGCAGCGCGCGACACCGAGGCGCAGCGCACCGGCCTGGCCGGTGATCCCGCCGCCGTGGATACGGGCGATGACGTCGTACGAGCCGGCGACGGCCGCGGTGGAGAAGGGCTCCGCGACGATCTGCTGGTGGACCTTGTTGGGGAAGTAGTCCTCGAGCTGGCGCCCGTTGATGGTCCACTGTCCGCTGCCCGGGACGATGCGAACACGCGCAACGGCCTCCTTGCGGCGACCGGTGGCGCCGGCGGGGGCGACCACGGCGGGACGACCCGAGGGGCCGTAGGACACCGAGGCGGTCGCCTCGGAGCGGTAGGCGATCTCGCGGTCTTCCTCGGTGAACGGGGTGACCTCGTCGACGACGTCGCCGTCGACGGTCTCAGTTGCGGCTTCAGACACGAATTTTCCTTGCGTGAGTTCGATCGGGTGCGGAAGAAGGAGGGAGCGCTACTGCGCGACCTGGGTGATCTCGTAGGCCTGCGGCTGCTGCGCGGTGTGCGGGTGCTCGGGGCCGGCGTACACCTTGAGCTTCTTGATGACCTGCCGGCTCAGCCGGTTCTTGGGCAGCATGCCCCAGACGGCGAGCTCGACGGCCTTGCGCGGGTCGTTGTCCAGCAGCTCGCCGTACGGAACGGACTTCAGGCCACCGGGGCGACCGGAGTGCCGGTGCGCGAACTTGTCGGTCCGCTTGTTGCCGCTCAGGGAGATCTTCGAGGCGTTAACCACGACGACGAAGTCACCGCCGTCGACGTGCGGGGCGAAGGTCGGCTTGTGCTTGCCGCGCAACAAGGTGGCGGCCGTGACGGCGAGCCGTCCCAGGACGACGTCGTTGGCATCGATGACATGCCAGGTCCTGGTGACGTCACCAGGCTTGGGGCTGTACGTGGACACGGTCGTTGACCCAGCTTCCGTAATTGATGCGGGCACGCTCGCGAGCGAACGAAACCCGGTGTTGATGAACCACTTGGGGCGTGAAATCTGCTGCGCATCCCACCGGACGGATCCGAGGTCACACGGTGAGGACACGCGTGTGGAGGCAACAGCCGATCAGATTACCGTCGTGACGCCCACCCGGTCAAAACCACCGCCGCACGAGGCGTCGAGGGGCCCCGAAGGTGTCCGAGATCATGGCAACCCGACTAGCCCGCCCGAGAATCTCCCGCGTAGGTTGTCGCCATGACCGATACGCTCAGTGTTCGCGACAATCGTACGGGACGCGACTACGAACTCGCGATCACCGACGGCACGATCAGGGCCGCCGACCTGAAGCAGATCGCCGTGGACGACGACGGCGGACTGGCCACCTATGACCCCGGCTTCGTCAACACCGCCTCCTGCCGCAGCTCCGTCACCTTCATCGACGGCGACAAGGGCGTCCTGGAGTACCGGGGCTACCCGATCGAGCAGCTCGCGGAGCACTCGACCTTCCTGGAGGTCTCCTACCTCCTGCTGAACGGCGAGCTGCCCACCGCCGACGAGCTGGCCGCCTGGACCCACCAGGTCACCCACCACACCTTCCTGCACGAGAACATCAAGCAGTTCATCCAGGGCTTCCGCTACGACGCGCACCCGATGGGCATGCTGATGGCCTCGGTCAGCGCGCTCTCCACCTTCTACCCGGACGCGAGCGACATCTCCGACTCCGCCAACCGGCAGCTGCAGATCACCCGGCTGATCGCCAAGATGCCCACCCTCGGCGCCTTCGCCTACCGCAACGGGCTGGGCAAGCCGTACGTCTACCCCGACAACGGGCTGTCCTACGTCGAGAACTTCCTGGCCATGCTGTTCAAGATGAGCGAGCCGCGCTACGAGTCGGACCCCCGGATCGTCAAGGCGCTCGACGTGCTGCTCATCCTGCACGCCGACCACGAGCAGAACTGCTCCACCAACGCGGTCCGCTCCGTCGGCTCCTCCCAGGTCGACCCCTACTCCGCGGTGGCGGCCGGCATCGGCGCCCTCTACGGCCCGCTGCACGGCGGGGCCAACGAGGCGGTGCTGAAGATGCTCCGCCGGATCGGCTCGGTCGAGAACATCCCCGGCTTCATCGAGGGGGTCAAGGCCGGCAAGGAGAAGCTGATGGGCTTCGGCCACCGGGTCTACAAGAACTTCGACCCCCGTGCCACCATCATCAAGAAGGCCTGCGACGACGTGTTCGAGGTCACCGGGGTCAACCCGCTGCTGGCCATCGCCAAGGAGCTGGAGAAGATCGCGCTGGAGGACGAGTACTTCGTCAAGCGCAAGCTCTACCCCAACGTCGACTTCTACTCCGGGCTGATCTATGAGGCCCTGGAGTTCCCGCCGGAGATGTTCACCGTGCTCTTCGCCATCGGCCGCACCCCCGGCTGGCTGGCGCAGTGGTCGGAGCTGGTCCAGGACAAGGAGCAGAAGATCGCCCGGCCGAAGCAGATCTACACCGGCACCCGGACCCGGGACTTCGTCCCGATGGACCAGCGCTGAGGGCGGGCGGGTCGCCTCCGCGGTGATCCGCCCCCAGCCGAGGAACGGGTTCAGCGTGCGCGCTGGACCCGTTTCTCGTCCCAGACCGGCTCGTCGGCCTCGTAGACGCCACCGTCGGAGCCGAAGACCAGGAACCTGTCGAACCCGCGCGCGAACCACCGGTCGTGGGTGACGGCGGCGACGGTGCCCTCGAAGCCCGCCAGGCCCTGCTCCAGGGCCTCGGCCGACTCCAGGTCCAGGTTGTCGGTCGGCTCGTCCAGCAGCAGCAGGGTCGCCCCCGACAGCTCGAGCAGCAGGATCTGGAACCGGGCCTGCTGGCCGCCCGACAGCGACTCGAACCGCTGCTCGGCCGCGTGCGCCAGCTCGTAGCGGTCGAGCTTGCGCGACGCCTCCTCCCGGCCCATCCCGCGCCGGCCCAGCCCGTTGGGCCCGGTGTCGCCGCGGTGCAGGATCTCCAGCAGGGTCTTGTCGGCCAGCTCGGGGTGGTGGTGGGTCTGGGCGAACCAGCCCGGGCGTACGCGGGCGCCGAGCCGGGCCATCCCGGTGTGGGCGACGGCGGGCAGGTCCAGCCCGCCGACGGGCTGGTGCTCGACGTCGGGGTCCGAGCCGCCCCGGGCCAGCAGCCGGAGGAAGTGGGACTTGCCCGACCCGTTCGACCCCAGCACCGCCACCCGGTCCCCGAACCAGATCTCGGTGCTGAACGAGCGCATCAGCCCGGTCAGCTCCAGGTCCTCCACCACCACCGCGCGCTTGCCCGTCCGGCCCCCGCTCAGCCGCATCGACACCTTCTGCTCCAGCGGGACGGCCTGCGGCGGCCCGGCCTCCTCGAACTTGGTCAGCCGGGTCTGGGCGGCCTTGTAGCGGGAGGCCAGCCCGTCGTTGTACGCGGCCTTGTTCTTGTACATCAGCATCAGCTCGCGGAGCTTCTCGTGCTCCTCGTCCCAGCGTCGGCGCAGCTCCTCGAAGCGGGCGAAGCGGCTCTCCCGGGCCGCGGCCAGGCCGGCGAACCCGGACCCGTGCATCCACACGCCGTTGCCGGCCGCCCCCAGCTCCAGCACGGCGACCGAGGTGGCGGCCTCGGCCAGCAGCTCGCGGTCGTGGCTGACCAGCAGCACCGACTTCTGGGTGGCGGCGAGCTGCGCCTCCAGCCAGCGCTTCCCCGGCACGTCCAGGTAGTTGTCCGGCTCGTCCAACAGCAGCACCTCGTCGGGGCCGCGCAGCAGGGCCTCCAGCGCCAGCCGCTTCTGCTCGCCGCCGGACAGGGTGCTGAGGTCCCGCCACTGCGCCCGGTCGAAGCCGATCCCGAGCGCCTCGGTGCAGCAGGCGTCGAAGGTCACCTCGGCGTCGTAGCCACCGGCGTCGGCGTAGTCGGCCAGGGCCTGGGCGTAGCGCAGCTGGACCGGCTCGGTGTCGTCCTCCATCAGCAGCAGCTCCAGGGCGTCCACCTCGGCCACGGCCTGGCGGAGCCGGGGCGGGACCAGGGAGAACAGCAGGTCCCGGACGTTGGCCGACGTCGACGCGGTCGCCGGGGTCGCCGACCGGCCGGGGGTGAGCTGGGAGGTGTCGCGGATGCTGCCGATGAACTGCCGCATCACGCCCAGCCCGCCGCTGCGGGACAGGGTGCCGCTGGTCGGGGTCAGGTCCCCGGCGATGATGCGCAGCAGGGTCGTCTTGCCCGAGCCGTTGGGGCCGACCAGGGCCACGACCGAGCCCTCGGCGACCCGGAAGGAGACGTCGTCCAGCAGGACCCGGCCGTCCGGGAGGTGGTAGCCGACCGACGACAGATCCACGTGGCCCATGGGCGCATGCTAACCGGGGAACGCCGTTCGGCCCGCCCGGTTTCCGGCGCCTCAGGCCGCGAGCAGCATGGCCAGGGCAGCGGTGTCGGCGTCGCCCTGGGGGTCGAAGCCGGTCTTGGAGACGAGGTGGGTGACCGTCCCGTCCACGTCCGCCTCCACCCAGGCCGCCCGGTGGTCCAGACCCAGGTGCGGCAGCCCCGGCAGGAAGACGCAGCCGGAGGCGACCTCGTACTCCGGCACCGAGGCCAGGGTGCTGGCCGGTGGGTGCAGCACCACCAGCCCGGGCGGCTGGGTGCCGGCGAACTGCCCCGGCCGGAGCGGGTGCGCCCCGAGCAGCTGGCCCTCGGCCACCACCAACCCGATCGCGCCGGGATGCGGTCGGTCCGGGAGCTCCTCGCGGACCCGGAACACCGTGCTCATCGGCAGCAGTCCGGGCACGGCGGCCATCTGGACGGCCAGCACCAGGAACTTCGCCCACTCGACGGTGTCGTTGGGCCAGCGACCGCTGAGCAGGAAGCCGTACAGGGCTCCGTCGGCCTGCAGCGGCGAGACCTCGATCGAGCGCGGATGACCCTCCATGATGACCGCCTCCCCACCCGCGTACGGGTGCCGTCCGGGCTGACGAACCAAGATCATCAGACTCGGTGCGCTCATCGTCGGCGAGCGCCTACCTGGCAGACAAGAGGGGGCGAGTGCCAGCCCACGTACGGCCGACCCGCACGGTGAGCGAGATCACCCCGCAGAGCCGCCGCGACCGGCCGCGGGAGGGCCTGCGGCCGGGTGGGCCGTG
>JAOPXW010000143.1 GCA_025964935.1 Friedmanniella sp.
TGGACCGGTGACCGCGCAGACGAGCGCGTCCGGCCCCGGCCCCGGTCCGGGGGCCGAGGGCGGCACCACGACCGCGCCGCGGCCGGTGAGCCAGCGGTAGCCGAACCGGTCCGGGATCAGACAGAGCCCCGCGCTGGCCCCGACCTCGAGCAGGGCCAACGGGCGCGCCGACCGCTGCTGCAGCTGCACCAGGACCGGGGTCAGGGTGGCCAGGCGGCCGACCTCGTTGGTCTGGGTGGCCCGGGCCCGTACGGTGTCGGCGATCGCCGCCCAGTCCGCGAGCAGCGCCCGCCGGAGGACCGGGTACGGCGCCGGCGCCGGGACGCCGTTCCACCGTGAGGCGGCGAAGACGAGGTTGGGCTGCCGCTTTCCCGGCGGCAGGGTGTCGAGGAGCGCGAGGATCTCGGGGTCCGCCGCCACGCCCCGGGCCCACTCCTCCAGGCAGTCGGACTCGCCGCGGGCGTAGCGGGCGAACTCGGTGTACTGCTCGGGGGTCGGCACGAAGAGGCGCACCTGCCCAGTGTGCGACGGCCCGGCACGCCGCCGTACGCCGCCCCGGCCTCGGTAGTCTCGACCGGTCGTCGACCCGAAGGACCACCATGGACGCAGAACAGCTGACCCCGCCGCTCGCCGAGCACGCCGAGGGCCCGGTCTACAGCCCGCGCTGGCCCGGGGTGCGGTGGGTCGACATGACCGCCGGCGACCTGCTCGAGCTGCAGCCCGACGGGTCGGTGCGCCGGCACCACGTCGGACCGGTGGCCGCGATGCTGCGCCCCCGCACCGGCGGCGGTCACGTGGTGTGCGGCGAGCGCGGGCTGGTGCTGGCCGACATCGACGAGCTGACCGCCCCGGTCCGGGCCCGGCCCGAGGTCTGGTCCGACCCCGGGGTCCGGATGAACGAGGGCGGCTGCGACCCCAGCGGGGTGCTGTACGCCGGCTCGATGGCCTACGACCAGCACCCGGGCGGGGCCCGGCTCTACCGCTTCGACCCCACCGGCGGGGTCAGCGTCGTCCTCGACTCGGTCACCATCTCGAACGGGATCGACTGGAGCCCTGAGGGCACCCTGGCCTACTACAACGACACCCCCACCGGGGAGGTCTCGGTCTTCGACTGGTCGAGCGACACGGGCCTGACCAACCGGCGGCGGTTCGTGACCGTCGAGGGCGAGGGGCACCCCGACGGGCTGACCGTGGACGCCGAGGGCGGGGTGTGGGTGGCGCTGTTCGGCGGCTCGGCCGTACGCCGCTACGCCCCCGACGGCACCCTGGACGCCGTGGTCAGCGTGGGCACCAGCCAGGTGACGGCCATGACCTTCGGCGGCCCCGGCCTGGACCAGCTCTACATCACGACGTCGAAGGAGAACATGGGCTCGCACCCCGAGCCCCGGGCGGGTGCGCTGTTCCGGGCCGTCCCCGGGGTGCTCGGCCAGCCCGTCCGCCCCTTCGCGGGCTGAACGACGACGGCGCCGGCCCTCCGAGGAGGAACCGGCGCCGTCGACCCCGCAGGGGGGGCTCAGACCATCATCTGCCGGGCGGTCGGCGGGATGGGCTTGGGCAGCTTGGTCGAGCCGGAGAGGTACTGGTCCACGCCGGCGGCGCAGGCGCGGCCCTCGGCGATGGCCCAGACGATCAGCGACTGGCCGCGGCCCGCGTCACCGCAGACGAAGACCCCGTCGACGTCGGTCGCGTAGTCGTTGTCGCGGGCCACGTTGCCGCGCTCGTCGAGCGAGACCCCGAGCTGGGAGATGACGCTGTCCTTCTCGGGGCCGACGAAGCCCATGGCGAGCAGCACCAGCTCGGCCGGGATCTCTTTCTCGGTGCCCTCGATCGGGGTCAGCTTGCCCTTCTCGAAGACCACCTCCGACAGGGTCAGGGACGCGACGTTGCCGTTGGCGTCACCGCTGAACTTCGAGGTGGACACCGAGTAGACCCGCTCGCCGGCCTCCTCGTGGGCCGAGGACACCCGGTAGGTCATCGGGTAGGTCGGCCAGGGCTGGTTCTCGGGGCGCTCGTTCGGCGGGGTCGGCATGATCTCCAGCTGGGAGATCGACTTCGCGCCCTGTCGGATCGAGGTGCCGAGGCAGTCGGCGCCGGTGTCGCCGCCGCGGATGATGACGACGTGCTTGTCCTTGGCCGAGATCTGGCCATCGACGGGGATGTCGCGGGCCACCCGGTTGGCCTGGGGCAGGAACTCCATCGCCTGGTGGATCCCGTTCAGCTCCCGACCGGGAACCGGCAGGTCGCGCCCGATGGTGGAGCCCACGGCGAGCACGACCGCGTCGTAGCGCTCCTTCAGCTGCTGACCGGTGATGCTCTTGCCGATCTCGACCCCGCAGCGAAAGTTGGTGCCCTCGTCCTTCATCTGCCGGATCCGTCGGTCCAGGACCTTCTTCTCCATCTTGAACTCGGGGATGCCGTAGCGCATCAGCCCCCCGGCCTCCTCGGCCCGCTCGAACACGGCGACCGTGTGACCGGCTCGGGTCAGCTGCTGGGCCACGGCCAGTCCGGCCGGGCCGGAGCCGACCACGGCCACCGTGTGACCGGTGTGCCACTCGGGCGGCTGCGGCTTGACCCGGCGCTCGTCCCAGGCCTTGTCGATGATGGCGACCTCGACGTTCTTGATGGTCACCGGGTCGCGGTTGATGCCGACGACGCACGCGGTCTCACAGGGGGCCGGACAGAGCCGGCCGGTGAACTCGGGGAAGTTGTTGGTGGCGTGCAGCCTCTCCAGCGCTTCGTCCCAGTCACTGCGCCAGACCAGGTCGTTCCACTCCGGGATCAGGTTGCCGAGCGGGCAGCCGGTGTGGCAGAACGGGATGCCGCAGTCCATGCAGCGACCGGCCTGCTCGGAGATGATCGGCAGCAGGGCCCGACCCGGCGAGCCCGGGTAGACCTCTTTCCAGTCGTGCACACGCTCGGCCACCGGGCGCCGCTCCGCGACCTGGCGCGGGGTGGTGATGAAGCCTCTGGGGTCAGCCATGGTCGTTGCCCTTCGTCAGAACCAGGAGTTGAGGGTGCGCACCCGCGGGGGCGCCGACGTGCTCAGCCACGCGCGGCGTCCATCATCCGCGTGGTGGTGGTCTCCTCGTCGAGACCTTCGGACTCGGCCAGCTCGCGGGCAGCGATGACCCGGGCGTAGTCCCGGGGGAGCACCTTGGAGAAGCGGGCACCGGCGGCGGACCAGTCGGCCAGCAGCGCGGCGGCCACCTCGGAGCCGGTCTCCTCCTGATGCCGGGTGACCAGCTGCTGGAGGAGCTCCAGGTCGGCCTCGGTCGGGGCCAGCGCGTCCACCATCTCGGTGTTCAGCAGGCTGGTGTCCAGGTCGAGGAAGTAGCCGATCCCGCCCGACATCCCGGCGGCGACGTTCCGGCCGGTCTTGCCCAGCACGACCGCCACCCCGCCGGTCATGTACTCGCAGCCGTGGTCGCCCAGGCCCTCCACGACCGCCGTGGCCCCGGAGTTGCGGACGCAGAAGCGCTCGCCGACCTGACCCCGGATGAAGATCTCACCCGAGGTGGCGCCGTAGCCGATGACGTTGCCGGCGATGATGTTGTCGGCCGCGGCGAAGGACGACGCCCGGTCGGGCCGCAGCACGATCCGGCCGCCCGAGAGCCCCTTGCCCAGGTAGTCGTTGCTGTCGCCCTCCAGGCGCAGCGTGATGCCGGCCGGGACGAACGCCCCGAACGACTGTCCCGCCGAGCCCGAGAAGGTGATGTCGATCGTGCCGTCGGGCAGACCCTCGCCGTTGGTCGCCTTGGTGACCTCGTGGCCCAGGATCGTGCCCACCGTACGGTTCACGTTCCGGATGGCCACCGAGGCGCGGACGGCCTCCCCGGACTCCAGTGCGGGCCGGCAGATCGCGATCAGTTCCTGGTCCAGGGCCCTGTCCAGCCCGTGGTCCTGGGTGGTGATGTTGTGCAGTGCGGTGCCCTCGGGCAGCTCGGGCTGGTGCAGCATCGGCCGCAGGTCCAGGCCGTGGGCCTTCCAGTGCTCCTCCGCAGTCGTGGTGTCGAGCATCTGGACCTGACCCACGGCCTCGGCCAGGGTCCGGAACCCCAGGGCCGCGAGGTGCTCACGGACCTCCTCGGCGATGAACTCGAAGAAGTTGATGACGAACTCCGGCTTGCCGGTGAACTTCTTGCGCAGCTCGGCGTTCTGGGTCGCGACCCCGACCGGGCAGGTGTCGAGGTGGCAGACGCGCATCATGATGCAGCCGCTGACGACCAGCGGCGCGGTGGCGAAACCGAACTCCTCGGCTCCCAGCAGCGCGCCGATGACGACGTCCCGGCCGGTCTTGAGCTGACCGTCCACCTGCACCACGATCCGGTCCCGCAGCCCGTTGATGAGCAGGGTCTGCTGGGTCTCGGCCAGGCCGAGCTCCCAGGGGCCGCCGGCGTGCTTGAGCGAGGTCAGCGGAGCCGCCCCGGTGCCGCCGTCGTGGCCGGAGATGAGGACCACGTCGGCCTTGGCCTTGCTGACGCCGGCCGCGACCGTGCCCACCCCGACCTCGGCCACCAGCTTGACGTGGACGCGGGCGGACGGGTTGGCGCACTTCAGGTCGTGGATGAGCTGCTTGAGGTCCTCGATGGAGTAGATGTCGTGGTGCGGCGGCGGCGAGATCAGACCGACGCCCGGGGTCGAGTGCCGGGTCTTGGCCACCCACGGGTAGACCTTCTGGCCGGGCAGCTGGCCACCTTCGCCGGGCTTGGCCCCCTGGGCCATCTTGATCTGGATGTCGGAGGCGTTGGTCAGGTAGTCCGAGGTCACCCCGAAGCGACCCGAGGCGACCTGCTTGATGGCACTGCGCCGCTCCGGGTCGTGCAGCCGGTCGGGGTCCTCGCCGCCCTCGCCGGTGTTGGACTTGCCGCCCAGCTTGTTCATGGCCAGGGCGAGGGTCTGGTGGGCCTCGAGGCTGATCGAGCCGTACGACATCGCCCCGGTGGAGAACCGCTTGACGATCTCGGAGACCGGCTCGACCTCCTCGATCGGGACGGGCGGCCGCGGGCTGTTGAACCTCAGCAGGCCGCGCAGCGTCATCAGCCGCTCGGACTGGCTGTCGATGTGGTTCGTGTACTGCTTGAAGATGTCGTAGCGACCGGTCCGGGTGCTGTGCTGCAGCCGGAAGACGGTCTCGGGGTCGAACAGGTGCGGCTCGCCCTCGCGGCGCCACTGGTACTCCCCGCCGACCGGCAGCAGCCGGTGGGCCAGCGGGATGCCGTCGCTGGGGTAGGCGCGCAGGTGGCGGCGGTGGACCTCCTCGGCGATCTGCTCCAGGGTGACCCCGCCCAGCTTGCTGGTGGTGCCGGTGAAGTAGCGGTCAACGACCTCGTGCGAGAGGCCGAGCGCCTCGAAGATCTGCGCCCCGGTGTAGGAGGCGACGGTCGAGACGCCCATCTTGCTCATGACCTTGAGCACGCCCTTGCCGAGGGCCTTGACCACGTTGGCCACGGCCTTCTCCGGCTCGACGCTGGTGTAGACCCCGCTGCGGGCCAGGTCCTCCACCGTCTCGATGGCCAGGTACGGGTTCACCGCGGCCGCGCCGTAGCCGATCAGCAGGGCGACGTGGTGCACCTCGCGGACGTCACCGGCCTCCACGACCAGTCCGACCATGGTCCGGGTCTTCTCCCGCACCAGGTGGTGGTGCACCGCGGCGGTCAGCAGCAGCGAGGGGATCGGGGCCAGCTCGGCGTTGGAGTGCCGGTCGGAGAGCAGGATGATGCGGGCGCCGTCGGCGATCGCGGCCGAGACCTCGGCGCAGATCTGGTCGAGCTTGGCCGACAGCGCCGCCGCTCCCCCGCTGACCTCGTACAGGCCGCGGGCGACGTAGGTGGCGTAGCCGGGCAGGTTCCCGTCCCGGTTGATCTTGACGATCTTGCTCAGCGAGTCGTTGTCCAGGACCGGGAACGGCAGCACCAGCCGGCGGCAGGACGAGGGACCGGGGTCCAGCAGGTTCCACTCCGGGCCGATGGTGTTGTAGAGCGAGGTGACGAGCTCCTCGCGGATCGCGTCCAGGGGCGGGTTCGTGACCTGGGCGAACAGCTGGGAGAAGTAGTCGAACAGCAGCCGCGGCTTGTCGCTCAGCGCCGCGATCGGGGTGTCGGTGCCCATCGAGCCGATCGGCTCGGCGCCACCGGAGGCCATCGGGGCCAGGATGAGCCGCAGCTCCTCCTCGGTGTAGCCGAAGACCTGCTGCCGGCGGGTGACCGAGGCGTGGGTGTGGACGACGTGCTCGCGCTCGGGCAGGTCCGAGAGCAGCATCCGCCCGGCCACCAGCCACTCGCCGTACGGGGCCTCGGCGGCCAGGCTGCCCTTGACCTCCTCGTCGGAGATGAGCCGGTGCTCGGCCAGGTCGGCGAGGAACATCCGGCCCGGCTGGAGCCGGCCCTTGGCGACGATCTTCTCGGCGGGGATGTCCAGCACCCCGGTCTCGGAGGCGAGCACGACCAGCCCGTCGTCGGTGACCCAGTAGCGGCCCGGGCGCAGCCCGTTGCGGTCCAGCACGGCCCCGATCTGGGTGCCGTCGGTGAACACGACCCCGGCCGGCCCGTCCCAGGGCTCCATCAGGCAGGAGTGGAAGGCGTAGAAGTCCTTGCGCCGCTGGTCCATCGTGGGGTTGTTCTCCCACGCCTCGGGGATCATCATCAGCATCGCGTGCGGCAGCGAGCGCCCGCCCAGGTGCAGCAGCTCCACCACCTCGTCGAAGGAGGCGGAGTCGGAGGCGTCGGGGGTGCAGATCGGGAACAGCCGGTCCAGGTCGCCGCCGAGGACGTCGCTGCTGAGCAGCGCCTCGCGGGCCCGCATCCAGTTCCGGTTGCCCTTGACGGTGTTGATCTCGCCGTTGTGCGCGATGGTGCGGAACGGCTGCGCCAGCGGCCAGGACGGGAAGGTGTTGGTGGAGAAGCGCGAGTGGACGATCGCCAGCTTGGTCTTGAAGCGCTTGTCCGAGAGGTCCGGGTAGAACGGCTCCAGCTGGGCCGTGGTCAGCATGCCCTTGTAGACGATGGTCCGCGAGGACAGCGACGGGAAGTAGACGCCGAACTTGTTCTGGGCGCGCTTGCGGATCCGCCATGCGCGGGAGTCCAGTTCGTTGCGTTCCAGTTCCTCACCGGTGGCAGATGCCAGGAAGGGCTGGGCGAAGTACGGCATGCAGGCGCGGGCCATGGCGCCGACCAGGTCAGCGACGATGGGGACTTCGCGCCAGCCAAGGACCGTCAGGCCCTCGTCGGCGGCCAGGCCCTCGATACCGGCCTTGGCGGCGTCGGCCTCGCGCTGCTCAGCAGGCAGGAAGGCGGTGCCCACCACGTACTGGCCGGGGGCCGGAAGTTCGAATTCGGTGACGGCCCGGAAGAACTCGTCCGGCACCTGCATCAGGAGGCCGGCGCCGTCACCCGTGCCCTCATCTGCGCCGACGGCACCGCGGTGCTCGAGGTTGCGCAGGGCGGTCAGGGCGGCGTCGACAATGTCGTAGCCGGGCTCGCCGCGCAGGGTGGCGATAATCG
>JAOPXW010000149.1 GCA_025964935.1 Friedmanniella sp.
GGTCGCAGCGACCTGGCCGCCCGCTTCAGCCCCCTGATCGGGGTCAGCGCCACGGTGCGCAACGTCCGTACGGTGGCCAAGGTCGTCGCCCTGGCCGAGGCCGCCGAGGCCGCCGACGGCCCGTAAAGCCGACCGAAGTCGTCACGTGCACGACACGGTTCAGGTCGCTCGAGGTCCTCGTTTCTGCTCAAGGCCCGATACCTCGGGAGTCCTCGCGACCGCGACCGTTCCCGCCGAGGCCGGCTTCCACCTGGCCAGCCTGCCGGGCCGCTCGTTCAGCGTCGTCACCACCCTGGCCCGGACGATCGGCCAGGCCGAGCACCTGCTGCACCGCTACGGGTTCAGGCTGGGCCTGCGCACCAGCACCCGGTCCGGGTACGCAGCACCCCTGCCCAAGACCTACCTCTGACCCGGCTGCCGGCTGCCGCTCGGCTCAGAGCTGGGCGAAGCGCAGGACCGCCAGGACCAGGGCGAGCAGCAGCAGCACGGCGTTGGCGGGCAGCACCTTGTTTTCGCCGCGGCGCAGGTGCACCCGCATGGCCAGGGCCTGCAGGACGGCCAGGGCCACGGCGGCGACCGGGGTCAGGAACGGCAGGATGTGGGTGTACCAGGGCACCACCAGCCCGACCGCGCCGAGCACCTCCGCCAGCCCGATCCCCTTGACCGCCTGGTCGGTGTAGTCCCGGGCCCAGGCGAAGTTGGCCTGCTGCGTGAGCTTCTCCCGCGGGCGGAGCAGCTTGACCAGACCGGCGCCCAGATAGGTGCCGGCCAGGGCGATCGTGAGGATGAGGGCGACGATCGTCGTCCCGGAAGCGCTGTTCATAGCTCAATGTAGGCCGGATCCGCGCCGTCGGGCAGAGGCCGTTCGGCCCGGCGCGAACGCCTCGTTCAGCGCAGCGCCACGTCGTCGAAGTAGGTCCGGTTGGGGGTCTGGGCCCCGCCGTCGTCGTGGCTGGTCAGGGTCAGCGTGTAGCGGTGGCCCGGCGTCAGCGGGCTGGACACCTCGGTCCAGGAACCCTGGTCGCGACAGGTCCGGGCCAGCGGCGTACGGCTCCTGCCGGTGGTCTCGTCGCGCACGGTCACCGTGGCCCACGCCCGGGCCACCACGTCCTGACACCGGCCCAACCAGCTCACCGCCACGCTGCTTGAGCTCGTGGGGGCGGTGAATGCCTGCCGCGCCGTGGCGTCCCCGACCCCGGGACCGACCCGCAGGTCCAGGGTGCCGCCGTGCCGGCCGGTCGTGGCCGGGGCGACCTGCCCGACCGTCGTCCAGCCCGCCAGGCCCAGCTCGAACGACCGGTTGACCACCGCCGAGGCCGGGCTCGCCGCCGGGGATCCCCGCCAGACGCCGGCCAGCGGGGACAGCCGGGCCGCGTTGCGCAGGGCGGGCAGCCCGTACGCCGTCTCCAGCGTCCGCAGCAGGGTGTAGTGGTTGAGCTCCTCGGCGGAGGCGCCCGGCCGGACGTCCTGCCCGACCAGAAGGGTGGTGAGGGGGTGGGCGGTGCCCGCCTCGTTCTCGTCGAAGGTCACCACCAGCAGGCTGTCGTGGGTCATCGCCCAGCGGGCGTACCCGTCCAGTCGGCTCTTCAGCCACCGGTCGCCGGTGGCCACCGAGCAGGTGTGCATGTCGTGGCACATGTTCGGGGTGACGAAGGCCACGGTCGGCAGCCGGGTGTAGTCGGTCGGGAAGGCCGTGAAGGGCTGGTTGGTCGAGGCGGGCAGGCCGAAGTCGACCCACGGGTTGTGCTTGCGCTGGTAGTCCCCCGAGGTGCAGCCGGTGTAGCCGGCCCGGGGCATCGACTCGGCGTAGCCGGTGAAGCTGAGCCCGGCCCGACGCAGCTGGGCGCCCAGGTTGTCGGTGCCGGGCAGCGAGACCGGGCAGGCGTTGGTCGTGACACCGTGCTGGGAGCCCGAGAACAGGGCCAGGTAGTTGGTCTGGCTGGGGTGGCTGACGCCGTACGAGCGGGTCAACGTCGCGCCGCGGGCCGCGAGGCCGTCGAGGTACGGCGCCTGACCGCTGCCCAGGACGCTGCCGCGGTCATGGTTCTCCATCACCACCACGACCACGTGAGCCGGCCGGGGGACCACCGGGGCCGCAGTGGCGGCGGCGACCACCGGGGTGCGCAGGGCCACCGGGTGGCCGATACCGACGGGGGCCGGGTCGGCGGACCGGCCGCAGCCGAGGAGCCCGAGCAGCAGCAGACCG
The DNA here is from genome assembly GCA_025964935.1 of Friedmanniella sp. Taxonomy (GTDB): domain Bacteria; phylum Actinomycetota; class Actinomycetes; order Propionibacteriales; family Propionibacteriaceae; genus Microlunatus. The sequence goes on from JAOPXW010000149.1 coordinate 2,207, forward strand.
GGGAGCAGCGCGAGCACCAGCCACCGGGGGAGGGCCACGGGGCGCGGGCGGCGGGGTGCCGGGCCGGGGTGCAGCGGAGGGGTGGGGGTGGTCATCGACATGGCGCAGGCCGTTCTCGTCGTCGGGGTCCCCGGCTCGCAGGCTACCGCTCGGGCGGGTCGGGCGCGTCGAGTTCGCGGCTGTCGGTGCGGCGACTTACGCTGGTCCAGCCGCTGTCCTTCCCCGCAGCGGGCACGGTCTCCGACCTTGGGTCGGCGGCTACGATGGCCCACCGCGCCGCCTCCTCGGAGGTGGTGCCGGGCCCGGTGTCTCGCGTGCGAGCGTCCGAACGGGTGAGTGTCTTCGAGAGGTGGGTCCATGTCGGCAGGTTCGGCCGCGTCCGGGGGCAGCGACTCCTTCGTGCACCTGCACGTGCACTCCGAGTACTCGATGCTCGACGGGGCGGCCCGGGTCTCGGACCTGTTCTCCGGGGCGGCCGAGATGGGGATGCCCGCGATCGCGGTGACCGACCACGGCAACCTGTTCGGGGCGTACGAGTTCTACAAGGCGTCGAAATCCTCCGGGGTCAAGCCCATCGTCGGGCTGGAGGCCTACGTCACCCCCAAGACCCACCGCAGCGAGCGGAAGCGGGTGCGCTGGGGCGACGGGGGCGGGGACGACGTGTCCGGCGGCGGGGCGTTCACCCATATGACGCTGTGGTCGGAGACCACCGAGGGCATGCACAACCTGTTCCGGCTGGGCTCCCGGGCCTCGCTCGAGGGCTACTTCTACAAGCCGCGGATGGACCGGGAGCTGCTCAGCACCTACGCCAAGGGCCTGATCGCGACGACGGGCTGCCCCTCGGGGGAGGTGCAGACCTACCTGCGCCTGGGGAAGTACGACGAGGCGGTGGCCAGCGCCGCCGAGTTCAAGGACCTCTTCGGGGCCGAGAACTACTTCGTCGAGCTGATGGACCACGGCCTGTCCATCGAGAGCCGGGTCCGCAGCGACCTGCTCCGGATCGCCAAGGACCTGAGCCTGCCGCTGGTCGCGACCAACGACCTGCACTACGCCCGCGCCGCCGACGCCGCCGCGCACGAGGTGCTGCTCTGCGTGCAGTCCGGGTCGACGATGGCCGACGAGAAGCGCTTCAAGTTCGACGGGGACTCCTACTACCTGAAGTCCCCGGCCGAGATGCGGCAGCTGTTCTCCGAGCTCCCCGAGGCCTGCGACAACACCCTGGCCATCGCCGAGCGCTGCAACATCTCCTTCACCGAGGGCAACGGCACCTTCATGCCGCGCTACCCCTGCCCGCCGGGGGAGGACGAGTCCTCCTGGTTCGTGCGTGAGGTGGAGACCGGCCTCAAGCGGCGCTTCCCGAACGGGATCCCGGCCAATGTGGCCCAGCAGGCCGCGTTCGAGACCGAGGTCATCATCTCGATGGGCTTCGCCGGCTACTTCCTGGTCGTGGCCGACTTCATCAACTGGGCCAAGGAGAACGGCATCCGGGTCGGCCCGGGCCGCGGGTCGGGCGCGGGGTCGATGGCGGCGTACGCGATGCGGATCACCGACCTCGACCCCCTGGCCCACGGCCTGATCTTCGAGCGGTTCCTGAACCCCGACCGCGTCTCGATGCCCGACTTCGACATCGACTTCGACGAGCGTCGGCGCGGCGAGGTGATCCGCTACGTCACCGAGAAGTACGGCGAGGACCGGGTCAGCCAGATCGTCACGTACGGCACCATCAAGGCGAAGCAGGCCGTGAAGGACGCCTCCCGGGTCCTGGGCTACCCGTTCGGGATGGGGGAGCGGCTGACCAAGGCCATGCCCCCGCCCGTGATGGGCAAGGACGTCCCGCTGGCCAAGATCTTCGACTCCACCCACGGCCGCTACGGCGAGGGCGGGGAGTTCCGGGCCCTGTACGAGTCCGACGCCGACGTCCAGAAGGTTGTCGACACGGCCAAGGACCTCGAGGGTCTGAAGCGGCAGTGGGGTGTGCACGCCGCCGGCGTCATCATGTCCAGCGAGCCCCTGATCGACATCATCCCCATCATGCGCCGGGAGCAGGACGGCGCGATCATCACGCAGTTCGACTACCCGACGTGCGAGTCGCTCGGCCTGATCAAGATGGACTTCCTGGGACTGCGGAACCTGACGGTGCTTGACGACGCCGTCTTCAACATCCGCCTCAACCGGGGTTTCGAGCTGGTCCTGGAGGACCTGGAGCTCGACGACGCCCCGGCGTACGCGCTGCTGGGGCGCGGCGACACCCTTGGGGTCTTCCAGCTCGACGGCGGGCCGATGCGGTCACTGCTCAAGCTGATGAGGCCGGACAACTTCGAGGACATCTCCGCCGTGCTGGCCCTCTACCGCCCGGGCCCGATGGGGGCCGACAGCCACACCAACTACGCCTTGCGCAAGAACGGCCGCCAGGAGATCACCCCGATCCACCCCGAGCTGGAGGAGCCGCTCGCCGAGATCCTCGGGACCACCCACGGCCTGATCGTCTACCAGGAGCAGGTGATGGCCATCGCCCAGCGCGTGGCGGGCTACTCCCTGGGCCAGGCGGACCTGCTGCGACGCGCCATGGGCAAGAAGAAGAAGGAGATCCTCGACGCCGAGTTCGTCCCGTTCTCCGGCGGGATGCGGACCAACGGCTACTCCGACCCGGCCATCAAGGCCCTGTGGGAGGTCCTGGTCCCGTTCTCCGACTACGCGTTCAACAAGGCGCACACGGCGGCGTACGGGTTGGTGTCCTACTGGACGGCCTACCTGAAGGCGAACTTCCCGGCCGAGTTCATGGCCGCGCTGCTCACCTCGGTGGCCGACGACAAGGACAAGATGGCCATCTACCTCAACGAGTGCCGGCGGATGGGGATCCAGGTCCTGCCGCCGGACGTGAACGAGTCGGCGGCCAACTTCACCCCCGTCGGGACCGACATCCGCTTCGGCCTGACCGCCATCCGCAACGTGGGGTCCAACGTGGTCGACGGCATCGTCGCGGCCCGGGAGGCCCACGGCAAGGCGGCCCATTTCCACGGCTTCCTCGACCAGGTGCCGCTGGTGGTCTGCAACAAGCGGGTGATCGAGTCGCTGATCAAGGCCGGGGCCTTCGAGTCGCTGGGGCACACCCGGCGGGCGCTGATGAGCGTCTACGAGAGCGCCGTCGACGGGGTGCTCGACCTCAAGCGCAACGAGGCCCACGGCCAGGACGACCTGTTCGGCGACTGGGGCCAAGACGAGGGGGCTGGACCGGACCCGGTGCTGGCCGGCCAGGTGCCCGACCTGCCCGACTGGGACAAGCGGACCAAGCTCGCCTTCGAGCGGGACATGCTCGGCCTCTACGTCAGCGACCACCCGCTGCTCGGCCTGGAGCACATCCTGGTCAACGAGCGGGACATCTCGATCGGCCACCTGCTCGCCGACGAGGGTCCCCGGGAGGGGATGGTGACGATCGCCGGGATGATCACTGCGGTGACCCGCAAGACGACCAAGCGGGGTGACATCTGGGCCGTCATCACCGTCGAGGACCTGGAGGCCTCGGTGGAGGTGCTGCTGTTCCCCAAGGCGTACGACCTGGTGTCGACAGTGCTCGCCACCGACGTGGTGGTCAAGGTCAAGGGCCGGATCAAGTCCGACGACGACTCGGTGTCGATCAACGCGCAGGAGCTGACCCTGCCCGACATCACCGACGCCCCCAGCGGCCCGGTCGTGATCTCGCTGCCGGCCCTGCGGTGCACCCCGCCGGTGGTCCAGCAGCTCCGGCAGGTCCTGTCGGCCCACCCCGGCATGACCGAGGTACGGCTGCGGCTGCAGTCCTCCGGCAAGACCACCGTGATGCGGCTCGACTCCCAGCTGCGGGTCACCCCGTCGCCGCCGCTGATGGCCGACCTCAAGGCGCTGCTGGGTCCCTCGTGCCTGGCTTCGTGAGCGGGGCGGGGCCGACCGTCGTGGACCAGATCGTCGTCGGTCCGCCACCACTGGGGGTGCTGGGCCGGCTGGCTCTCTTCGTGCTGCTCGGGCTCGGGCTGGGCGGGGTCGGCGGCGTGGTGTGGCAGCGGGTCGTCCACCTGCCGACCTACCTGGTCAACCCGGACGGCGGGGCGAGCACCACCGAGCGGGGGCTGACGGGCTTCTTCGGCGGCGACGCCTGGTTCGTGGCCGTCGGGGCCGTGGTCGGGGTGCTGCTGGGCGTGCTCGGCTGGCGGGTGCTGCGCGGCGTCGGCTGGCCGCTGGTCCTGGTGGTCACCCTGCTGGCCGTGGCCGCGGGCCTGGTCTGCTGGCTCGTGGGCTACAAGCTGGGCCCCGGCGACTTCGCCGAGCGGCTGGCGGCGGCCCAGCCCGGAGACGAGGTGCCGATCGAGCTCACCCTGAGGGCCAAGGCGTCCCTGCTGGCCTGGCCGTTCATGGCGGTGGTGCCGGTGCTGCTCGGATCCTCCCTCAGCCACGACGCGGACGAGCCCCGCTGAGCCCGACCGCGGTCCGGTCGGGATGGCCCCCCCGGGCTAACGGGCCACGGGTGCGACCAGGGCCCCGGTGACCCGGGCCAGGTCGTCGGGACTGAGCTCGACCTGCAGCCCCCGACGTCCGGCCGAGACGAACACGGTGGCGAACCGCGCGGCGGAGGCGTCCAACACGGTCCGCAGCCGGGTCCGCTGGCCCAGCGGGGAGATGCCGCCCAGCACATAGCCGCTGCTCCGGGCGGCGGCGCCCGGGTCGGCCATCGCGGCCTTCTTGGCCCCCAGCGCCTGCGCCAGCCCCTTCAGGTCGAGCTGCCCGACGACCGGGACCACCGCCACCACGAGCTCGGCCCCCAGGTCGGCGACCAGGGTCTTGAACAGCCGGGCCGGGTCGACCCCCAGCGCCGCCGCCGCCTCCTCCCCGAAGTGGGTCTCCCCGTCCTGGTGCTCGTACGGGTGCAGCGTGAACTCCACCCCCGCCCGCCTCAGCGCCTCCGTCGCCGGCGTCCCGCCCCCAGCCCTCGTCTTCGCCATGGCGCCCATTCTGGCGCGCTCGCTCCGGGGAAGGTGCCACGCTTTTCGTCGGACCGTCGAGGGAGGAAGTCCGGGTCCGAAGCGCGGCAGCGCGAGCCCGCCAAAGATGGGGCGGGTAGTCCGCGGGCGAGCGTCGGTGCCGCGCGGCCCGGTCTGGACGACCGAGAGGGTTCGACACGCTTTTCGTCGGACCGTCGAGGGAGGAAGTCCGGCTCCGAAGCGCGGCAGCGCGAGCCCGCCCAGAAACTAGGAGGGCAAGAAGAAGCGCAGCAGGGCGGTGCTGAGGATCGCGACCGCGAAGACGACGAGGAACCCGCGCCGCAGCAGCAGCGCGACCACGCCGACGCCGACCCCCGCGGCGGTGTGCCAGTCCACGGCGTAGCGGCGGCCGCCGTCGACCAGCTGCACCACGACCAGGGCGGACAGCATGGCCACGGGCAGCAGGCCGGCCACCCGCTGGACGCGCGGGTGGTGCAGGACCGACTCGGGCAGCGACAGGCCCACCAGCTTGGTCAGGTAGGCGCCGACGGCGGCCACCACCACGGCCACCCAGAGCGCGGTCACGAAGGAGCCCCGGCCGGCTGTGCCGGCGGGTGCGGGACGATCGGGGCCAGCATCCCGGCGACCACGGCGACCAGGGCGGCGGCGATCACCGGCACGCCGGCCGGCACCAGCGGTACCAGGACGAAACCGACCGCGGCCCCGCCGACGGCGACCAGACGGGCCAGCCGGGTCCGCAGCCCGGGCCAGAGCAGGGCCAGGAAGACCGCCGGACCGGCCGCGTCCAGGCCGTACGCCGACAGGTCCACCGCCTGCCCGAGCAGTGCCCCGACCAGGGTGCCGACCAGCCAGAGCGGGAACAGGGCCAGCCCCGTGGCCCAGAAGGCATAGCGGCGGGCGCGCGGCTGCGGCTGGGCCAGGCTCATCGCCGTGGTCTCGTCGATGACCAGGTGCGCAGTGGCCAGTCGACGCAGCCCCCGGGGCCGCAGCACCGGGGCCAGCCCCACCCCGTAGAACGCGTTCCGCAGGCCGAGCAGCAGCGCCGGGGCCACCGCCGCCAGAGGTGAGCCGCCGGCGGCCACGACACCGACGAAGGCGAACTGGCTGGCCCCGGTGAACATCAGGAGGCTGAGGGTCAGCGTCTGGCCCAGGCTCAGCCCCGACCCGACCGAGACGGCCCCGAAGGTCAGGCCGAAGGCGCCGGCGTACAGACCGATCCCGACCGCGGCGCGGTGGATGGCCCGCCGCTCGGGCAGGTCGGTCACCTGAACGCGCTGACCAGGGAGACGAGCAGCGGAGCCACGAGCAGCGCCGGCAGCAGGTTGCCCACCGGCACCTGCTTGAGGTTCAGCAGCCGCAGCCCGACCCCGAGCAGCAGCAGCCCCCCGGTGGCGGTGATGGCCGCGAGGTGAGCGGCGGGGAGGAAGTCGCCGAGGGCGAAGCCGACCAGGGTGAGGGCGCCCTGGATGAGCGCCACCGCGACCGCGGACGCCATCACCCCGGCCCCCAGCGAGGCGGCGAACGCGATCGCGGCGAACCCGTCCAGCACCGCCTTCAGGATCAGCTGGTCCGCGCCCAGCCCCAGCCCGTCGGCCAGCGAGCCGAGGATGGTCAGCGGGCCGACGCAGAAGACCAGGGACGCCGTGACGAACCCCTGGATGAACCGGGCCCGCGGGTCGACCTCGGCCGCGGCTCCGGCGAGGGCCCTCGAGTCGGCGAGGGCCGGGGAGCCGGCGACCGAGCGGTCCCGTGCCTGGCCGGCAGGCCGTCGGGTCAGCCGGGACCGGAGCCAGCCGCCGAAGTCCTCCAGCCGTCGCTCGATGTCGAGCAGGGACCCGACGATGCCGCCCACCAGCAGTGACCCCAGGACGATCAGCACCGGGGCGCTGCTCCCGACCCGGGCGGACAGCACGCTCGAGGTGACCTGACCCGCCGAGAGTGCCCCGATCAGCAGGGTGACCAGCCCGAGTGCGTCGGTGACGGTGTCCCGGGTGCGCTGCGGCAGCCGGTGCCCGAGCAGCAGGCCGAGGGAGGACCCGGCCAGCACGGTGGCGACGTTGACGGTGGTCCCGAACCCGGCGAACATCAGGACCGTCCGCCGGCTCGAGGGGCCGGGGGGCGTGAGGTGGTCACTCCCGGTCGGCCGCCGCGTACAGCTCCGCCACGTCGATCTTGACCATCGTCAGCATGGCGGCCATGGCCCGCCCGGCCCGGCCCGGGTCAGGGTCGGTCAGCAGGTCGATGAGGGCGGTGGGGGTGACCTGCCACGACACCCCGAAGCGGTCGGTGATCCAGCCGCACTCGACCGGCGTCCCGCCGCCGGCGAGCAAGCCGTCCCAGTAGTGGTCGACCTCGGCCTGGTCGGCACACCGGATGACCAGGGAGATCGCGTCGGTGAAGGGGTGGCCCGGCCCGCCGTTGAGGAAGGTGAGCTCCATCCCCGCCAGCCGCAGGCCGATGGTCAGGACCTGGCCGGCGGGGCCCGGGCCGCCCTCGCCGAGGCGAGCCGTCTCGACGATCTCCGCGTCGGGGAACAGCGAGGTGTAGAACTCGGCCGCCTCCTCCGCGTTGTCGTCGAACCACAGGAACGGGGTGATCTTCTGCATGGGATGCTCCTTCGTCGCAGGACCAGAGGGGACTCTAGTACCTGTACCGACCGGGCCCGGCTGAGATATTCGTCGGGTCTGTCGGTACGCGTCCGTAGAATCGGCGCGTGCTCCGTACCATCGACCTCCGTGGTCGGCTCCAGGCCGGCGAGTCCCTGGACTACGCCGCCATCGTCCCCCGCGCCGACTTCGACGTGGCCGCCGCCGTCGAGGTCGTGCGGCCGATCTGTGCCGACGTCGCCGCCCGCGGGGTGGCCGCGCTCGAGCAGTACAGCCAGGCCTTCGACCGGGTGGTCCCCGAGCACTTCCGCGTCCCGGCGGCCGAGCTCGCGGCCGCGGCCGAGCGGCTCGACCCCGAGCTGCGGGCGGCCTTCGAGGTCTCGATCGCGCGCCGCCGCTCGGTCAGCGAGGCCGAGCTCGGCAGCACTCGGACCGAGGTGGCCGTGGCCCCCGGGGCCCGGGTCAGCCAGCGGATGATCCCGGTGCACCGGGTCGGGCTCTACGTGCCGGGCGGGCTCGCCCCGCTGGCCTCCAGCGTGATCATGAACGCCGTGCCCGCCCAGGTCGCCGGGGTGACCTCGCTGGCGCTCGCCTCCCCGCCGCAGCGGGAGTTCGGCGGGCTGCCGCACCCCAGCATCCTGGCCCTCTGTCACCTGCTCGGGGTGCACGAGGTGTACGCCGTGGGCGGCGCCCAGGCCGTGGCCATGTTCGCGTACGGGGTGGAGGGTCTGTGCCCCCGCGTCGACCTCATCACCGGTCCCGGCAACATCTACGTGGTGGCCGCCAAGCGGCTGCTCAAGGGCCGCGTCAACATCGACTCCGAGGCCGGTCCCACCGAGATCGCCATCCTGGCCGACCGGACCGCCGACCCCGTGCACGTGACCGCCGACCTGATCAGCCAGGCCGAGCACGACCCGCTGGCCGCCGCCGTGCTGGTCACCGACTCCACCGAGCTGGCCGACGCCGTGCAGGCCGAGCTCGAGGTCCAGCTGGCCCAGACCAAGCACCTGGAGCGGGTCACGGTCGCCCTGAACGGCCGCCAGTCGGCCGTGGTCCTGGTCGACGACGTGGAGCAGGGGCTCGACGTGGTGAACGCCTACGCCGCCGAGCACCTGGAGATCCAGACCGAGCGGGCCGAGGCCGACGCCGAGCGCATCGTCAACGCCGGGGCCATCTTCGTGGGCGCCTGGTCCCCGGTGTCGCTGGGGGACTACAGCGCCGGCTCCACCCACGTGCTGCCGACCGCCGGCTGCGCCTGCCACTCCTCGGGTCTGAACGTGAAGAGCTTCCTCAAGGCCGTCAACGTCATCCACTACTCCCGCGACGCGCTGGCTGAGGTGGCCCGGCACGTCGAGGTCTTCGCCCAGGCCGAGGACCTGCCCGGTCACGCGGCCGCGGTCAGCCGCCGGTTCGCCCAGTGAGCGCCCTGACCTCCGCGGCGGGCGCGCCGGCCGGCTCGGCGGGGCCCGCCTCCGCCAACCCGGCCACCCCCAACCCGGCCACCCCCAACCCGGCCACCGCCAACCCGGCCACCGCGAACCCCGCCCTGGCCGACCTGCCGCTGCGGCCCGAGCTGGTCGGGGAGGTGCCCTACGGCGCGCCGCAGATCGACGTCCCGGTGCTGCTGAACGTCAACGAGAACCCGTACCCCCCGAGCGAGCGGGTGGTGGCCGAGATCGCCGCCGCCGCCGCGGTGGCGGCCCGAAGCATGAACCGCTATCCCGAGCGGGACGCGACCGCGCTCCGGGGCGACTTGGCGGCCTACCTCGGCCACGGCCTGACCGCCGACCAGATCTGGGCCGCGAACGGGAGCAACGAGGTGATGCTGCACGTCCTCCAGGCCTTCGCCGGGCCCGGCCGGACCGTGCTGTCCTTCGCGCCGACCTACTCCATGTATCCCGAGTACGCCCGCGACACCCACTCCGGCTGGGTCACCTTCCCCCGACGGGACGACTTCACCATCGACCGGGAGGCGGCCGTCGCGGCCGTCCTCGCGGAGCAGCCGGACGTGGTCCTGGTCACCAGCCCCAACAACCCGACCGGGACGGCGGTGAGCCTGGAGACGGTGGCCGCCATCTGCGCGGTGGCCCCCGGGGTGGTCGTGGTGGACGAGGCGTACCTGGAGTTCGCCCGGGCCGGTACCCGAAGCGCCCTGGAGCTGCTGCCCACCCACCCGCGGCTGGCGGTGAGCCGGACCATGTCCAAGGCGTTCGCGTTCGCGGGCGGGCGGCTCGGCTACCTGGCCGCGGCCCCGGCCTTCGTCGACGCCCTGCGGATCGTTCGGCTGCCCTACCACCTGTCCGCGGTCACCCAGGCCGTCGCCCGGGTCGCCCTGGCCCACGCCCCCGAGATGCTGGCCGCGGTGGACGAGCTGCGGGCGGCCCGCGACGACGTGGCGTCCTGGCTGGCGGGGCGGGGGCTGGCCGTGGCCGAGTCCGACGCCAACTTCGTGCTCTTCGGCCGGTTCGCCGACCGGCAGGCGGTCTGGCAGGGTCTGCTGGAGCGGGGGGTGCTGATCCGGGTGGTCGGCCCCGAGGGCTGGCTGCGGGTGTCCGCCGGCACCGGGGCCGAGATGGCCGCCTTCCGCCAGGCCCTGACCGAGGTGCTCGACACCCCGGCCGGCCAACGACTCGCCTGACCACGACCTGAATGAGGGTGTCATGACCACACAGCCACGGACCGCGACCATCGAGCGCGCGACGTCGGAGTCCAGCGTCTTCGTCGCGCTCAACCTGGACGGCACCGGCCGGGCCGAGATCTCCACCGGCGTCGGGTTCTACGACCACATGCTCAACGCGCTGGCCAAGCACGCCCTGTTCGACCTGGAGGTGCGCAGCACCGGGGACCACTACATCGACGCCCACCACACGGTCGAGGACACCGCCATCGTGATCGGGCAGGCGATCCGGCAGGCGCTGGGCGACAAGAGTGGCATCCGCCGCTTCGGCGACGCCCTGGTCCCCCTCGACGAGGCCCTGGCCCAAGCGGTGGTCGACGTCTCCGGCCGCCCCTACTGCGTGCACAGCGGCGAGCCCGCGGGTCAGGAGTTCGTCCGGATCGGCGGCGGGGCCAGTGCTCCCGACGGCACCCCGAGCGTGGCCTACACCGGTTCGCTGACCCGGCACGTGATGGAGACGCTGGCCTTCCACGCCCACCTCTGCCTGCACCTGCGGGTGCTCGCCGGGCGCGACCCGCACCACATCATCGAGGCGCAGTTCAAGGCCCTGGCCCGGGCCCTGCGCGACGCCGTCGCCCTGGACCCCCGGGTGGAGGGCGTGCCCAGCACCAAGGGCGCGCTGTGAGCCGTACGCGGGCGGAGCTGCACGTCGTCGTCCTGGACTACGGGTCGGGCAACCTGCGCTCCGCGGAGCGGGCCGTCGCACGTACCGGGGTGCGGGTCACCGTGACCGGTGACCTCGACGCGGCCCGGGCCGCCGACGGCCTGGTCGTGCCCGGGGTCGGGGCCTTCGCCGCCTGCATCCGGGGCCTCACCGCGGTCGGCGGCCAGCAGCTGATCGCGGACCGGCGGGCGGCCGGGCGGCCGACCCTGGCCATCTGCGTCGGCCACCAGGTGCTGTTCGCCGAGGGGGTCGAGCACGGCGACCGGGCCGCGGGGTGCGGGGTCTGGCCGGGCGTCGTCGAGCAGCTGCACGCTTCTCGGCTGCCCCACATGGGCTGGAACACCGTCCGGCCCCCGGCCGACAGCCGGCTGTTCGCCGGCGTCGGACAGGAGCGCTTCTACTTCGTGCACAGTTACGCCGTCCGCACCCTGCCCGAGGCCCCCGGGCGGCAGGTGACCTGGGCCGAGCACGGCGGCGACCGCTTCGTGGCCGGGGTCGAGGACGGCCCGGTGTGGTCCACCCAGTTCCACCCCGAGAAGTCCGGGGACGCCGGGGCGCGGCTGCTGGACAACTGGGTCGCGACCCTCTGACCCGACGCCGGAGACGGCTGCCCGCCCCCGCCGTGCTGCGGCGCCCCCGCGTTCTGCTCCGGTAAGGTCATCGGGTGCATTCGACCGAGACTTCCGACCGGCTCGTCCTGCTGCCCGCCGTGGACGTGGCCGGCGGTCAGGCCGTTCAGCTCGTCCAGGGCCGGGCCGGGACGGAGAGGCGCTTCGGCGACCCCCGGGCGGCCGCCCAGCGGTGGCAGGCCGCCGGCGCCGAGTGGATCCACCTCGTCGACCTGGACGCCGCCTTCGGCCGGGGGGACAACGCCGAGATCATCGCCGAGGTCACCTCCCACCTGTCGCTGAACGTCGAGCTGTCCGGGGGGATCCGCGACGACGAGACCCTGGAGCGGGCGCTGGCCACGGGCTGCGCGCGGGTCAACATCGGCACCGCCGCGCTCGAGAGCCCGGAGTGGTGCGAGGAGATCATCCAGCGCCACGGGGACAAGATCGCCATCGGCCTGGACGTCCGGGGCACCCGACTCGCCGCCCGGGGCTGGACCCGCGAGGGCGGGGACCTCTTCGAGACCCTGGAGCGCCTCGACCGGGCCGGCTGCGCACGCTTCGTGGTCACCGATGTCGCCTCCGACGGCATGCTGGCCGGACCGAACCTGGACCTGCTGCGCTCGGTCTGCGAGCGGACCGACAAGCCGGTGGTGGCCAGTGGGGGCATCTCGACCCTGGAGGACATCACCACCCTGGCCGACCTGGTGCCGCTCGGGGTGGAGGGCGCCATCATCGGCACCGCGCTCTACGTGGGCAACTTCACCATCGAGGAGGCCCTCCGCGCCGCCGACCCGCAGGGGAGCGGCCGGTGACGAGCGCGCCCGCCGACAGCTTCCGGCGGACGCCGGCCGCGGGCGAGGAGGGTGAGCCGAGCGTCGGGCACCCCGTGCAGCACCTGGACGGTCGGCTGCGCGACCTGCTCGCCGGCAAGAAGATCGTGATGACCGGGGTCACCGGGTTCATCGGCGAGCAGCTGCTCTGGAAGATCCTGACCGAGCTGCCCGACACGGTCCCGTCGGTCCTGGTGCGGCGCAAGGGCTCCGCCAGCGCCCACGACCGGGTCGTGTCCCTGGTCAAGAAGCCCATCTTCGCGGCCGCCCGCGAGCAGGCGGGTGGGGCCGCCGAGCTGGTCGCGGCCCGGATCGAGGTGATCGAGGGCGACCTGCCCGGGGTCCCCGCCCTGCCCGCCGATCTGGACGTGGTCGTGCACTGCGCCGGCGACGTGTCCTTCGACCCGCCCATCAACCAGGCGTTCACCACCAACGTGGTCGGGACCAAGGTGTTGATGGACCGGATGCTGGAGGCGGTCACCGGGCCGGACGGCGTACGGACGAAGGTGCCGCACTACGTCCACAT
>JAOPXW010000353.1 GCA_025964935.1 Friedmanniella sp.
GGTCGACGTCGGCGCCGCGGGGTGCGGCCGGTCGGCGGGCGGGGTCGGGGGGCGCAGGTGGGCGAGCAGCGGGACCAGCCGGGCCCGTCCCCGCGCACAGCGGCTCTTGACCGTCCCCGGGGCGCAGCCCAGGATCCGTGCCGCCTCCTCCACCGGGTAGCCCTCCATGTCGACCAGGACCAACGCGGCCCGCTGGTCGGAGTTGAGCTGGGCGAGGGCCGTGTCGACCTCGCTCCGGCGCTCCGCCCGGTCCCACGAGTCGGCGTCGGCCGTGGTGCCGACTGCCGGGTCACGGTCGGGGTCCTCGGGCAGGGGCTGGGTGGCGCGGACCTTCGCCCGCCGCAGCCGGTCCAGGCAGGCGTTGACCACGATCTGGTGCAGCCAGGTCGTCACCTGGGCGTCGCCCCGGAAGGTGTCCGCGCGGCGGAAGGCGGCGAGGTAGGCGTCCTGCAGGGCGTCGGCCGCGTCCTCGGGGTTGCGGGTGGTGCGGAGTGCCACCGCCCACAGCCGGTCCCGGTGTCGTCCGACGAGGGTGGCGAAGGCGTCGGGGTCACCCGCGACGTGTGCGGCCAGGAGCTCGGAGTCGGTCGGCGCGGCCTCAGTGGCCCCGCCGGGGGTCACCGAAGCACCTGCACCTCGTAGATGCCGCCCCGGTAGCCGGAGCCTTCCTTGGGCAGCGACGTCAGGTAGAGCAGGACGAACCGGGTGCTGACCGGCTGGGCCGGCGTCAGGGTCGCCTCGGACCCGGCCCTGGCCTGGGTGGCGACCACCCGCCAGTCGGCGTCGGAGCCCATCGGGGGGCTGGTCAACCCGGTCGGGTCGTTGACCGGCACCCGGAGCTCGACGGTGGTGCCCGTGCCGCTGAGGGTCAGCCGGACCGACTGCACCGGCTGGGCGGAGCCGAGGTCCAGGACCAGGCCGACGCCGCGCTTGATGTTGCCGAGCCGGGGGCTGCCCAGATAGCTGACGGTGCGCCAGCGGGTGCTGGGGTTGCCGTCGTACGCGTTGGGGACCTCGCGCGGGTTCTCGGCCTTGGTGTCGCCCTGGGGGTCGAAGTCCCGCCCAGCCACGATCGGGACGACCGCGGGGGTCGCGGCGGCGCTGGGGTCGCCGCCGCCGGTGGCCGGGGCGCTCGTGCTGGGGGCGGGTCCGGCCGACAGGCGGGCGTTCAGCGCCATGGCCGACACCACGCCGGCGGTCACCAGCAGCAGCGACAGCACGACCAGGATGCCGATCCAGCGCCGGGGCTGGCGGGTCGGCCGCGGCGTACGGGCGGTGCGGCCTGCCGGGCTGACCGGGGTGCGGACCGGCGTGGAGAGCGGGGCCACCGGGGTCGGGGTGGCGTACTCCCGCGGCCGCGCCGGCTCGTCGTCGGGGGGCAGGGTGTCGGGGCGGATGGCGTGCATCGCCTCCGTCGGCTGGTCCAGCAGGGCCGATACGGGCGCGCTGGTGGTGGAGGCGTACGGGAGCGCCTCGGTCCGGGCCCCCACCTTGGGGATGGGCTGCCGCAGTCGGCGCTCCAGGTCGGAGGCCGCGTCGGCCGAGCCGAGCACCTTGGTCAGCGCGTTGACCACGGCGTTGGCGGTGGCCACCGGCTGGGCGCGGTGCCGCGGCGGGTCGCCGAGGATCTGGTCGCAGACGTTGTCCAGGGCGGGGGAGACCCCGGCCCGGACCTGACGGGGGGTCATCCAGCGACGGCCGTTGGGCGGCGCCCCGGGCAGGCTGTACGCCGGACCGCCCGGCCAGCGCGAGACCAGGCAGGCGTAGAGCAGCCGGCCCAGGTCGAGCACGTCCACGAGCTCGGGGGTGTCGGCCCCGGCCACGATGTCGCTGCGGTTGGGTCGCAGCGCGGACTCGATCAGCAGTCCGATGATCTTGATGTTCCCGGTCGGGGTGATGATGACCGTGTCGGGGTTGATCCGCCGGTGGTAGAGCCCGAGGCTGTGCACCCCGGACAGGGCGTCGGCCACCTCCCGGATGACCCAGGCCGACTCCAGCCCGGACAGCGGCCCGTGGCTGAGGATCACCTCGAGGGACTGGCCGGTGGCGTACTCGCAGACGATGTAGGAGCCGAGCTCGGGGTCGGTGCTGTAGACCGCGTCCAGCACCCGGAGGAAGCGGGAGTCGGTGGCGACCGAGGCCTTGCGGGCTGCCGCGAGCAGGTCGTCGGCGATCGGGTCACCCGGCGCCATCAGGTGCACCAGGACCGAGCGGGAGAGCACCAGGTCGAAGGCGCGCCAGGTCACCGAGGGCTGGGACTGGGCGAGCAGCTCCTCGATCCGGTAGCGCGACCCGAGGACCGTCCCGGCCGGCAGGGCGGCGGCGCGGGGCGGCTCGGGGGATGACGCATCGACGTCCGTGCCCACAATCCCCCGGTCGTTCAGCACGGTGTCGTCGTCGTCGAGTGGGTGGAAGACGATCGACGCCTGGGCCATGGATTCTGCGTTCTCGGTCGAGCCGGGCGGCGAAGGAGAGGCCGTCACGGCAGCGGGTGTTTCCTCGATGGTGCCAGACCCCGGCCGGGTCGAGGGGTCCGAATCGCCGGGGGCGCCCCGATCCGCCTCCGTCGCCTCGGCGTCCGCGTCGGGCCCGGGCGGGGCGGGGGCCGCCGGACGACGCCCGCGGCCGAGCAGGGTGGCGACGATGTCGTTCACCTCGGTGATCCGCAACAGCCTTGCGGCTAGGGCGAACAGTCCCAGCGCGACCCCGCCGGCGAGCACCAGCGACACCGCGAGCCAGACCCGGGAGTCCGACCGGGAGGCGAAGCTCCAGGTGATCAGCCAGGCCGCGACCGCGGCGGGCAGCACGGCGAGCAGCAGCCGTACGCAGTGCCGGATCAGGTCGCCGCCGTCCAGGTCGGGGAGCCGGCGGCGCAGCCGCCGGAACGACACGACCACCCCGATCAGGTAGGCCCCGGAGTAGGAGCCGCCCAGGGCGGTCGCCACCAGGGACGGGTCGCGCAGCGACAGCACCGAGACCAGGCTCAGCAGCACCGTCGCCCCGGCGATGAGCACCTGGAGGAAGAACGTGGAGCGGGTGTCCTCCAAGGCGTAGAAGGCGCGCAGGCAGACGTACTGGATGGTGAAGGGGACCAGCCCGACGGCCAGCGCCATCAGGGCCCAGCCGACGAAGGAGGCGTCCCGGGCGCCCTGGCCGAAGCCGAAGGCGAGCCGGGTCAGCGGCACCCCCAGGGCCAGGAAGGCCACGGCCGCGGGGAGCAGCGCGGTGACGGCGAGCCGGAGGGCGCGCATGGTCTCGCGCGCCACCCCGGGATAGTCCTGCGCCGCCGCCATCCGGGAGGCGGCCGGCAGCATGGCGGTGGCCAGGGAGAGCGTGATCAGGGAGTGCGGGAGGATCCAGACCGCGTACGCGTTGGAGTAGGTCGTCAGCCCGGCGCCCGCACCCCGTACGGTGGCGCCGCTGGCCAGCTTGTTGACCACGACCAGGGCCATCTGGGTGACCAGGACGTAGCCCAGGGTCCACTTGGCCAGCCGGAAGGTCTTGCCCAGACCCGTGTGCCGGAAGTCGAAGCGGGGCCGGAAGTGGTAGCCCGCGGCGCGAAGGAACGGCACCAGCACCGCCGCCTGGGTGATGATCCCGAGGGTCGACCCCAGCCCCAGCAGCAGCTCCTGGCCCGGGGTGAACGGCTGCAGCGGGTTGGTCCGGTCGAAGACCGCGATGAACACCCCGAGGACACCGATCGAGACGACGTTGTTGGCGATCGGGGCCCACATCATGGGGCCGAAGCGCTCCCGGGCGTTCAGGACCTGACCGGCGAGGACGTGCACGCCGTAGAAGAAGACCTGCGGCATGCAGTAGTAGCCGAGCATGATCATCGAGTCGTACTGACCGGCCAGCGCGGGGCTCTTCCAGCCGCTGGAGGAGTACAGGTTGATGATCGCCGGCACGGCCAGCGTCAGCCCGACGGTGATGACCCCGAGGACGATCAGCCCGGCGGTCATGATCCGGTTGGTGTACGCCTCCCCGCCGTCCTCGTCGCCCCGGATGGCTCGCACGATCTGGGGCACCAGGACGGTGTTCAGCACGCCGCCGGCCAGCAGGATGTACATGCTGTTGGGGACGGTGTTGGCGATGGTGAACATGTCGGCCTGCCGGGTGGCGTTGCCGAAGAGGAACACCAGCATCATCAGCCGGAGGAAGCCCATCACCCGCGACAGGGCGGTCCCGGCCGCCATCACCGCACTGGCCGAGATCAGCCGCGATGTGCTCGAGGGCGGGTCGGTGCCCGCGCCGCCGGGGGTGGGTGCGGCAGGCGTGGCCGCCAGCCGGCGGATCTGCGTCGGCTGGTCGGCCTCAGACATCCAGGGTCCCGCTCTCACGCTCGGAGTTGGTGGGGCGGTCGGCCGGTGGCGCCGAGGTCAGCCCGCTGACCGGGGCCTCGTCGGTGGCCTCGGGGGGCACGGTCACCCGGGCGCGCTCCCGGGCGACCTGCCGGATGCGGAGCGCGGTGCTGCCGGCGAGCACGATGCCCGACAGGATCACGATGGCCCAGCCCGTGGTGCCGTTCTGCGTGACCTGGACGTCGATGGTGAACGGCTGCCCGACCTTGCGGCCCGTCTCGGTGACCAGCTGCGCGATGACCGGCACGGTGCCGTTGGCCCGGGCCCGCACCTCGGCGTTGGCGGTGAGGGCGCCGCCGGCGGCGATGGTCGGGGCGTCGATCGTCTTGATGCTGAGCCGCTGGCTGTTGTCGGAGGCGAACTCCAGGCGCACCTTGACGGCGTTGGCGCCGGGGTCGGTCGCGGAGGGCTCCAGCCCGTTCCTGATCGTGATGGGGAACTCGACCCCCTCCCGGGCAACGGTGCTCACCTTGGGGGTGCTGCTGATGGTGATCTTCCGCATCAGGATGTCGTCGAGCACCTGCTGCTGGGGGCCGAGCCAGCTCCGGCGGGGGCGGTCGGCGCCGCGCCAGG
>JAOPXW010000164.1 GCA_025964935.1 Friedmanniella sp.
GGACCGAGTACGACCTGGGCGCGACGCGCTGGCAGCGGACCGGCGAGGTGCTGCCCGACTCGGTGATGGCCGAGCTCGCGCAGGCCGACGTCATCCTGCTCGGCGCGGTCGGCGCGGCCCCCGGGGCCACCGACGTGCCCAGCGGGCTGCTGGAGCGGGGCCTGCTGCTCAAGCTGCGCTTCGCCTTCGACCACTACGTCAACCTGCGCCCCAGCCGGCTCTTCCCCGGCGTCCCGACCCCCCTCGCGGGCTCGGTCGTGGACGGCAAGGAGATCGACTTCGTCGTCGTCCGGGAGGGCACCGAGGGTCTCTACTGCGGCAACGGCGGCGTCGTCCGCGCCGGCACGCCGCACGAGATCGCCACCGAGGTCAGCGTCAACACCGCGTACGGGGTGGAGCGGGTCGTCCGGGACGCCTTCGAGCGCGCCTCCCGCCGCCGGAACAAGATCACCCTGGTCCACAAGCACAACGTCCTGGTCAACGCCGGCGGGCTGTGGCGCCGGCTGTTCGAGTCCGTGGCGCTGGAGTTCCCCGGGGTGGCCACCGACTACCTGCACGTCGACGCCGCCACGATCTTCCTGGCGACCGACCCGGCCCGCTTCGACGTCATCGTCACCGACAACCTGTTCGGCGACATCCTGACCGACCTGGCCGCGGCGGTCACCGGCGGCATCGGCCTCGCCGCCAGCGGCAACATCAACCCGGACAAGACGTTCCCCTCGATGTTCGAGCCGGTGCACGGGTCCGCCCCCGACATCGCCGGCCGCGGCATCGCCGACCCCACGGCCACGATCCTGTCGGTCAGCCTGCTGCTGGACCACCTGGGCTTCGCCGACGAGGCGGCCCGGGTGGAGACGGCGGTCATCGCCGACATCGCCGCCCGGCACGGGCAGCCGGCCCGGTCCACCAGCCAGATCGGTGACGCCATCGCGGCTGCGGTGCGCGCCGGTGGCTAGACGCTGAGGGCCGGCGGTCAGGCGCTCCGGGCCGACTTCGGGTCGAGGGCCGGGTGGGCCACGACCGCCGGCAGCACCGAATGGGGCTTGCGCGGGCGGCGACGCGGCCGCTCGACCTGCCGGTCGGTGACGATCCAGGCCTCGGGGTACATGTCGTACATGGGCGCTCCTCGGGGTGCGCGGGTGGGCTCAGGACGAAATAGTAGGACATCTGACTATCTCGGCGAGAGGGGTCGGCCTCGTCGGTCCACATGATGGAACCCCCTCGTCGGCGGCCCATTCCTGCGACACTTCAGAGGTGAGTGCCCCCCCTGAGCTGCCCGAGCTCGTCGTCCGCGCTCTCCGGATGTCCCTGCTCCAGGGCTACGTGCAGGCCTCCCGCACCGAGACCGGTCGGCTGCTGGCCACGCTGGCGGCCACCCGTACGGGCACCATCGCCGAGTGCGGCACCGGCTGCGGGGTGGGTGCCGCCTGGCTGCGGAGCGGCGCGCCCAAGGCGACCCGGGTCATCACCGCTGAGCTGGACCCGCAGCTCGCCCACGGGGTCATCACCATGTTCGCCGACGACGACATCGACGTGATGCACGCGGACTGGAGCAGCCTGGCCCAGCACGCCCCGTTCTCCTTGATCTTCATGGACGCGACCAGCGCCAAGGGCTGGCCGCGGGAGGAGATCATCTCCCTGATCGACGAGGGCGGGATGGTCGTGCTGGACGACTTCACCCCCTGCCCGACCTGGCCCCCGCTCGACCACGGCCGGGTCGACACCCTCCGGCTGGACTGGCTCTCCGACGACAGGTTCACCACGGTCGACGTGATGGTCGCCGACGACACCTCGGTACTGGTCGCGGTCAAGAAGTAGGCGCCGGGTTCGAAGGCCGGGGCCGCATCGGGCATCCTGTCCCGATGGGAAAGCCAGGGTTCCGGGTGCTGCGCATCCTCGGCGGCGTCGTGGTCATGCTCGCCCTGGTGGGGGCGGGCCTGCTGGTGCTCACCCGCTACGCCGGCGGCTGGGGCGTGCCCTACTTCTCCTTCGTCTCCGAGCGCGGGTCGACCTGCCGCAACGACCTCACCGGCTACACCTGCTCACCGGTGACCCTGGCCGACGTGGAGTTCTACGCCGACGTGGACCTGCCCGAGGGCACCCAGGTCCTGTCGGGGAGCTACCGGTCGACCCACGACTACCGGCTGGAGGCGGTGCTGCGGGCGGACAAGGCCCACGCCGCGGCCACCCTGAAGAGCCTGCAGAAGGCCTTCGGCAGGTGCCAGCCCGACCACCCGTCCGGGTTGGACGCCGAGCACCTGAGCAAGGTCTGCGTGCTGTCCAACGACGGCGAGGTCACCCAGTCCGGGGAGCCCAGCAGCCGGCTCTACACGGTCGGCACCGGGCTGGCCAAGGACGGCACCCGCGAGATCGCCCTCGCCATCCGCTCCCGCTGAGCGGGTCACTCCCGCCGGGCCCGTCCGCTCACGCCGGGCCGGTCACTCCCCCACAACGCAGCCAGGCCGGCCGGGACACGTCCCGACCGGCCTGCTGGGGCCGCGTCAGCGGGCGGCGGTGCCTTCGACGTAGTCGTCGTCGTGGCTCTTGACCCAGGCCATCAGGCCGCGGAGCTCGTGGCCGACGGCCTCGATCGGGTGCTGGGCACCCTTCTCGCGCAGGGCCAGGAACTCGGGCGCGCCGGCGTCCTGGTCGTCGATGAAGCGCTGCGCGAACGCGCCGTTCTGGATGTCGTCCAGGACGCCCTTCATGTTCGCCTTGACGTGGGCGTCGATGACCCGCGGGCCGGAGACGTAGTCGCTGTACTCAGCGGTGTCGGAGATGCTCCAACGCTGCTTGGCGATGCCACCCTCGTACATCAGGTCGACGATGAGCTTGAGCTCGTGGAGGACCTCGAAGTAGGCGATCTCGGGCTGGTAGCCGGCCTCGGTGAGGGTCTCGAAGCCGTACTGCACCAACTGGCTCGCGCCACCACAGAGGACGGCCTGCTCGCCGAACAGGTCGGTCTCGGTCTCCTCGGTGAAGGTGGTCTTGATCCCGCCGGCCCGCAGGCCACCGATCCCCTTCGCGTACGCCAGGGCC
>JAOPXW010000175.1 GCA_025964935.1 Friedmanniella sp.
CGCGCTCACCCGGTTCGCCGCGTTGACCAGCACCTGGCCGGCCACGGCGCCGACCACGGCCAGCCCACCCGCGACCGCCGTCCAGCGCAGGAAGCTCCGCCGGGCCGGCTGCTCGGCCTCGTCCCCGGGTCGGGACCGGGTCGGCTGCTCGGCCTCGTCCCGGGGTCGGGACCGGGTCGGCTGCCACCGGCGGAGCCGGGTGATGAGGGTGCTCAGGAGCATGTAGCCGACCAGCAGCCCCACCACCGTGGGAACGTACGCCGCCGGGTCGGCCTGGGTGCGGACGGTGACCGCGACCACCGCCACCACCGCGAGAACACCGAAGACCAGGGCGCCACCCCAGGGGCGGCGGTGCTCCCGCTGGCCGGCGAGCGCGAACACCAGGAGCAGGGCGACCACGATGATCGTGACCAGGATGGGCTTGTCCGCCGTGCCCAGGGAGTCCTTGCCGAAGTTGACCAGCGGGGCCGGCAGCAGCTTGATGATGAGCTCGCCCACCGCCGGGACGGGTGAGGCGGCCGGGGCGATCAGCCAGGAGGCGAGGTCGGCGACGGCGAGCCCCGCCACTCCCGACACGACCCCCGACACCCGCGCCCACCGCCGGGTCGCGGTCCTGCTGGCGGTGTCGGCGTCGGCTGAGCGCTGGTGCATGGGTCCATCTTCCGCCGTCGACCAAGGAACGGGGGATCGAGCAGCCAGTAGGTTGGCAGGGTGCGTCTCCAACGTCAGTCGTTGCTGCCCTGTCCGGTCGAGCGGCTCGCGCCGGAGCTGCGAAAGCCGGAGCTGCTCAACTACATCTCCTGGCCGATGATCCGCTTCGTGCCGGTCGACCCCCCGGTGCTGCCGCCGACCTGGAGCCGGCAGCCGTACCGGACCGACCTGCGGATCGGCGGCCGGCTGTCCATCGGGGAACACACGCTCGACCTGCAGCCCACGCCGGAGGCCGGCCCGCTGGTCTGGCATGACGCCGGGTTCAGCGGCCTGATCAGGACCTGGGACCACCAGATCGACCTCGAGGACTTCCACGGCATGACCCGCTACACCGACCGGGTCGAGATCCACGCGGGCGCCCTCACCGTCCCCGCCTGGCTGTTCGCCTGGGTGTTCTACGCCCACCGGCAGCGTCGGCTCAACCGCCTCGTGGCCAGCGGGTTCGACTACGCAGGCGCCGGCTAGGACCTCCCCGCGGGGGCGGGGCCTCCGTGCGGCACCAGGAGCGCGGCGTGCTAGACACGAAGCCTCTGATCCGCTGCCCTAGGAGCCTCGATGCCCCAGCCCGCACCCACCCTCGACGTCGAGGCGGTTCTCGCCCAGCTGACCCTGGAGGAGAAGGCGGCACTCACGCTGGGGTCCGACTTCTGGCACACCGCGCCCGTCGAGCGGCTCGGCGTCCCGGCCATCATGGTGGCCGACGGTCCGCACGGCCTGCGGGCCCAGATGAACGAGGCCGACCACGTCGGCCTGTCCGGCAGCGTGCCGGCCACCTGCTTCCCGACCGCGTCCGCCCTCGGCAGCTCGTGGAACCCGGGCCTGTTCCGCCGGGTCGGGGACGCGCTGGGGGCCGAGGCCGCGGCCTGCGGCGTGTCGGTCGTCCTCGGCCCGGGCATCAACATGAAGCGCTCGCCGCTGTGCGGGCGCAACTTCGAGTACCTGTCGGAGGACCCGTACCTGGCCGGCGAGCTGGCCACCGCGATGGTCCAGGGCACCCAGAGCCGAGGCATCGGCACCTCGCTCAAGCACTACGCGGCCAACAACCAGGAGGACGACCGGCTCCGGGTCAGCGCCGAGGTGGACGAGCGCACCCTGCGCGAGATCTACCTGCCGGCGTTCGAGCGGGTGGTGAAGCAGGCCACGCCCTGGACGCTGATGTGCGCGTACAACAAGGTCAACGGCACCTACGCCTCCGAGCACCACTGGCTGCTGACCGAGGTGCTCCGGGACGGGTGGGGCTTCGACGGCCTGGTCATGTCGGACTGGGGTGCGGTGCACGACCGGGTGGCCGCGCTGGAGGCCGGGCTCGACCTGGAGATGCCGCCGAACCTGGAGCAGAGCGCCGCCCGGGTGGTGGCCGCGGTCCGCGAGGGTCGGCTGGCCGAGTCGGTGCTGGACCTGGGCGTCCGGCGCGTCCTCGACCTGGTCAACCGGGTCCGGCCCGCGCTCGAGGCGGGCGGGGAGTTCGACGAGCAGGCCCACCACGACCTGGCCCGGGCGGCGGCCCTGGAGTCGGCGGTCCTGCTCAAGAACGACGACGCCGCCCTGCCGCTGCGACCGGCCGCGGGGGCCACCGTCGCCGTCCTCGGCGAGTTCGCCAGGACTCCGCGCTACCAGGGGGCCGGCAGCTCGCAGGTCAACCCGACCCGGGTCGACGTCATCTTCGACGAGCTCGCGGCCCGGCTCCCCGAAGGGGTCGAGCTGACGTACGCCGCCGGCTTCGGGATCGGGACCACCGAGGGTGACGCCGAGCTGCAGGAGGCGGCGGTGGAGGCGGCGTCGGCGGCCGACCACGTGCTGCTCTACCTCGGGCTGCCGGCGGCGGCGGAGTCGGAGGGCTTCGACCGTACGCACCTCGACCTGCCCGCCAACCAGCTGGCCCTGCTCAGCGCCCTGCACCGGGTCGGCATCCGCCCGATCGTGGTGCTGGCCAACGGCTCCTCGGTCCGGCTCTCGACCTGGGAGCACCAGGCCGCGGCGATCCTGGAGTGCTGGCTGTCGGGTCAGGCGGCGGGCTCGGCGGCGGCCGAGCTCGTCCTCGGTCTGGCCAACCCGTCCGGAAAGCTGGCCGAGACCCTTCCCGTACGGCTGGAGGACTGCTCCTCCTTCCTCAACTTCCCGGGTGACTCCGGTGTCGTGCGCTACGGGGAGGGCATCTTCATCGGCTACCGGGGCTACGACCGGGCGCGCCAGGAGGTCAGCTACCCCTTCGGCTTCGGGTTGTCGTACACGACCTTCACCGTCGGGGACCTCTCGGTGCGGACCAGCGGCTCGGTGGCCGACGACGACCTGGAGGTGCAGGCGACGGTCACCGTGGCCAACACCGGTGCGGTCGCCGGGGCCGAGGTGGTGCAGGTGTACGTGTCCGACCTGGAGTCGAGCGTGGCCCGTCCCGTACGCGAGCTGAAGGCCTTCGCCAAGGTGCACCTGGAGCCGGGGGAGAGCAAGCAGGTCAGCCTGGTGCTGGACGCGCGGGCCTTCGCGTACTGGTCGACCCGGCACCACGACTGGGTGGTGGAGGCCGGTGACTTCCAGGTCGCGGTGGGCACCTCCTCGCGGCACCTGGTCGCCCGCGAGCGCATCCATCTGGAGGCGCCGTCGGTGGCCCCGCCGCTGACCGCGGACTCGACGCTGCAGGAGTGGGTCGCCGACGACCGCGGCCGGCAGCTGCTGAGCCGGCTCGACGTGCCGATCCTGCACGACCCCGAGCTCGTCCGGGTGATCGGCACGATGCCGATGCGCACCCTCGCGTCGTTCTCGGGACTGCTGTTCGACCACGGCACCCTGGACCGGTTGGCAGCGGACCTCGAGGGCTGACCGCCCCGGAAAGGTGACGCCAGTGGGCGCTGGAGGTCCGCGGAGGTCCATGGGCCTCCACTGGGGTCACCTTTCCGGGTTGGGTTTGTCCACCGGCCCCCCGAGCGGCCGGTTGTGCACAGCGAGGGCCCGGGTCCCCTCGAGTTGCCGGCGGCGTCGGCATACCTCAAATATGAGGCAGCGAAGCGATGAGGTCCGGTCCCTGCTGGCGCTGGGGGGTGTGCTCTCCAGTCGCGATCGACCCGACCTGGCCGGGTCGCTGGAATGGCTGGCCCGGGCCGGCGAGGTGGTGGCCGTTCTTCCGGGGGTCTACGCGCCCACCGCGGTGTCGGACCACCTCGCGATCCGGCTCCGGGCGGTTCGGGTCTGGGCGCCTGAGGCGGTGCTGGTGGGTCCGGCGGCGGCGGCCGTCACGTTCTGGCCCGGGCTCGAGGTGCCCGTGGTCGCGGCCGCACTCCGGTCCCGCCGTCGACGTCAGCCGGGGTTCTCCTTCACCCGCCGCACCCTCCCGCCCGAGCTGGTCGGTAGCGTCGGCGGACTCCGGGTCACCGTCCCGGCCCTGACCGCCCTCGACCTGTGCGACTCGATGGGCGGTGCCGGCATCGACGCCGTGCTCCGGACCCGGTCGGCGACCCTGACCGGGTTGACCGAGGCGCTCCGGCTGACCGCTGACCGACCCGGCAACCGCGTGCGGCGGGCGCTGCTGCACGACTCGCGGGACGAACCGTGGTCCGAGGCGGAGCGGCGTGCTCACCGGCTGCTGCGGGGCGCGGGGATCGGAGGCTGGCAGGCCAACCTGGCGGTGACGACGCCCGCGGGGACCTACTACCTGGACGTGGGCTTCCGGGCGGAGCGGGTCGCCCTGGAGATCGACGGCCGGCGTCACCACAGCGACCCGGCCGCCTTCGAACGGGACCGTCGACGTCAGAACCTGCTGGTCCTGGCCGGCTGGCGGGTGCTGCGGTTCACCTGGGCGATGCTCGTCGACGAACCCGAGGTGGTGGTGGCCACGGTTCGTCAGGCTCTTCGGCACGCCACCCCGGATAAGTGACGCCAGTGGATGCTGGAGGTCCGCAGAGGCCCGCAAGCCCCCACTGGCGGCACTTTTCCCGAGTCAGGAGCGGCGACCGGCCGGAACTGCGGCCCCGACGGCCTCGTCGTCCTCGATCGCGGCGCTGAACTGCGACCGGTAGAGGTCGAAGTAGGCCCCCTCGGCGGCGAGCAGCTCGCGGTGGGACCCCTGCTCCACGATCCGGCCCGCCTCCATCACCAGGATCACGTCGGCGTCGCGGATCGTGGAGAGCCGGTGCGCGATCACGAAGCTGGTCCGGTCGCTGCGCAGCGCGGCCATGGCGTGCTGCACCAGGACCTCGGTCCGGGTGTCGACCGAGCTCGTCGCCTCGTCCAGGATCAGCAGCGACGGGTCGGCCAGGAACGCCCGGGCGATGGTGATCAGCTGCTTCTCGCCCGCGCTGACGTTGCTGCCCTCCTCGTCGATGACGGTGTCGTAGCCCTCGGGCAGGGTGCGCACGAATCGGTCGACGTACGTCGCCTCGGCCGCCGCCTGCACCTCGGCCTCGGTGGCGGTCGGTCGCCCGTACGCGATGTTGTCCCGGATGGTCCCGTGGTAGAGCCAGGTGTCCTGCAGGACCATGCCGATCTCGGACCGCAGCGCCGAGCGCGGGACCGCGGCGACGTCCACCCCGTCGAGGGTGATGCGGCCGCCGTCGAGCTCGTAGAACCGCATCACCAGGTTGACCAGGGTCGTCTTGCCGGCCCCGGTCGGTCCGACGATGGCCACCGTGCTGCCCGGCTCGGCGACCAGGGAGAGGTCGTGGATCAGCGGGACCGCCGGGTCGTAGGCGAAGGAGACGTGCTCGAAGGCCACCCGTCCCCGGGTCGGGACCAGGGTCCCGGTCGCCTCGGGCGACTGCTCCTCCGCGTCGAGCACCTCGAACACCCGCTCGGCGGAAGCCACCCCGGACTGCAGCAGGTTGGCCATCGAGGCGACCTGGGTCAGCGGCTGGGTGAACATCCGGCTGTACTGGATGAAGGCCTGGACGTCACCCAGGTTCATGGTGCCCGTGGCCACCCGGAGCCCCCCGATGACCGCGATCACCACGTAGTTCAGGTTCCCGATGAAGAACATCGTCGGCATGATGATGCCGGAGACGAACTGCGCGCCGAAGCTCGGCGTGAACAGCGCCTCGTTGCG
This sequence comes from Friedmanniella sp., assembly GCA_025964935.1. Taxonomy (GTDB): domain Bacteria; phylum Actinomycetota; class Actinomycetes; order Propionibacteriales; family Propionibacteriaceae; genus Microlunatus. The sequence continues at coordinate 5,744 of JAOPXW010000175.1, forward strand.
GGCCGCGAACACCGCCTCGACCTCGCGCTGCCGCCCGAACACCTTGACCAGCGAGTGACCGGTGAAGGCCTCCTCGATGTGCCCGTTGAGCTCGCCGGTCGCCTTCCACTGCTGCACGAACAGCTTCTGCGACCGTTTGCCGATCACGCTGGTGACCAGCACCGAGACCGGGATGGTGACCAGGGCGATGACCGCGAGCACGGGGGAGACCAGGAACATCATGACCACCACCCCGATCACCGTGAGCACCGCGGTGAGCAGCTGGGACAGGGTCTGCTGCAGGGCCTGGGCCACGTTGTCGATGTCGTTGGTGACCCGGCTCAGCAGCTCACCGCGGGTCTGCCGGTCGAAATAGCTGAGCGGCAGCCGGTTGATCTTGGCCTCGACCTGGTTGCGGAGTGTGTAGACCGAGCGTTGGACGGCCCCGTTCAGCAGGTAACCCTGCAGCCACATGAACAGCGACGAGAGCAGATAGAGGACCAGCGCGAGCAGCAGCACGTCGCGCAGCCCGGTGAAGTCGATGCCCTGGCCCGGCACCACGTCGAGGCGGGCGACCAGGTCGGCGTAGGTCGAGTTGCCCTGCGCCCGCAGGGCGGCCACGACCTCGGCCTTGGTCGCACCGGGGGTCAGGTTCTTGCCCACGATGCCGGTGAAGATCAGGTCGGTGGCCCGGCCCAGGATCCGCGGGCCCACCACGTTCATGATGATGCCGACCACGGCGAGCCCGACGACCAGGACGAGGATCAGCCGCTCCGGGGCGAGATGGCCGAGCAGCCGTCGCATCGACGGCCAGAACGCGATCGACTTCTCCACCGCCCGGGCCTGGCCCCAGTGGCCGCCCCGGTTGCCGTCGGTGGGCTGGTACTTGGGCCGTTCGGGGGCCTTGACCGTCCCGGCCGTCTCGGTCGTGGGGACGTCGGAGCCCGGCTCCGGCTCGGGTGTGGTGGTGCTGCTCATGCCATGGCCTCCGTTGCGCTGAGCTGGGAGTCGACGATCTCGGCGTACGTCGGACAGGTCACCAGCAGCTCGTCGTGGGTCCCGGAGCCGACGATCTCACCGTGCTCGAGGACCAGGATGGTGTCGGCGTCGGCGATGGTGGCGACGCGCTGGCCGACGATGATCACCGCCGCGCCGCGGGTCTCGCGCTTCAGCGCGGCACGCAGCCGGGCGTCGGTGGCGACGTCCAGGGCCGAGAACGAGTCGTCGAAGACGTAGATCTCGGGTTTCTTGATCAGGGCGCGGGCGATCGACAGCCGTTGTCGCTGACCGCCCGACACGTTCGTGCCGCCCTGGCTGATCCCGGCCTCGAGCTGGCCGGGCATGTCGCGGACGAAGTCCTCGGCCTGGGCGACCCGCAGCGCGGCCCACAGCTCGTCCTCGGTCGCCTCGGGCCGGCCGTAGCGCAGGTTGCTGGCCACGGTGCCGGAGAACAGGAACGGCTTCTGCGGGACCAGCCCGATCCGGCTCCAGAGCAGGTCCGGGTCGAGGTCGCGGACCTCGACCCCGTCGACCTGGACCGACCCGCCGGTCGCGTCGAAGAGCCGCGGGATCAGCGAGATCAGGGTCGTCTTGCCGGACCCGGTCGACCCGATGATCGCGGTCGTCCGCCCGGGCTCGGCGGTGAAGCTGACGTCGTGCAGCACCGGGGCGTCCGCCCCGGGGTAGGTGAACTCGGCGCCCTGGAAGCGGACGACCGAGGTCCCCCGCAGCGCGGTCACCGGCTCGGCCGGCCGCTGGACGGTGGACTCGATGTCGAGCACCTCGCCGATCCGGTCGGCGCAGACCGCGGCCCGGGGGGCGATCATCAGCAGGAAGGTGGCCATCAGGACCGACATCAGGATCTGGACCAGGTAGGTCAGGAAGGCGGTCAGCGACCCGATCTGCATCTGGCCGGCGTCGATGCGCTGGGCGCCGAACCAGAGCACGGCCACGCTGGACAGGTTGAGGATGAACATCACCAGCGGGAAGATCGAGGCCTGCAGCCGGCCCACCGAGGTCGCGGTGGCCGTCAGGGTGGCGTTGGCCTCGTCGAACCGGGCCACCTCGTACGGCTCCCGGACGAACGCCCGCACCACTCGGATGCCGGTGATCTGCTCCCGCAGGACGCGGTTGACCGCGTCGATCCGGGTCTGCATGACCTTGAACAGCGGGCGCATCCGGCGCACCAGCAGGAAGATCGAGATGCCCAGCAGCGGCACCGCCACCACGACCAGCCAGGACAGGCCGACGTCCTCTCGCAGCGCCATGATGATGCCGCCGACCATCGTGATCGGGGCGGTGATGAACAGCGTCGAGGACAGCAGCACCAGCATCTGGACCTGCTGCACGTCGTTGGTGTTGCGGGTGATCAGCGACGGTGCCCCGAAGTGGTTGAGCTCGCGGGCGGAGAAGGACAGCACCCGCTCGAAGATGCGGGCGCGCAGGTCGCGGCCGAAGCTCATGGCCGTCTTCGCGCCGAGGTAGGTCGCGGCGATGGCGCAGACGATCTGGACCAGGCTGACGGCGAGCAT
>JAOPXW010000197.1 GCA_025964935.1 Friedmanniella sp.
CGCTCGAAAATCACGAAACATCTCTTCGTCACCGGTGGGGTCGCCTCCTCGCTCGGCAAGGGGCTCACGGCCTCGAGTCTGGGGAGTCTGCTGATCGCTCGCGGACTACGGGTGACCATGCAGAAGCTGGACCCGTACCTCAACGTGGACCCCGGCACCATGAACCCGTTCCAGCACGGTGAGGTCTTCGTCACCGAGGACGGGGCCGAGACCGACCTCGACGTCGGCCACTACGAGCGCTTCCTGAACGTGAACCTGTCGGCCGAGGCCAACGTCACCACCGGCAAGGTCTACTCCTCGGTGATCGCCAAGGAGCGGCGCGGCGACTATCTCGGTGACACGGTGCAGGTGATCCCGCACATCACCAACGAGATCAAGGAGTCCATGCTCGCCATGGGCGGGCCGGACGTCGACGTGGTCATCCACGAGATCGGCGGCACCGTGGGCGACATCGAGTCGTTGCCCTTCCTGGAGGCCGCGCGCCAGGTCCGACACGACGTGGGCCGCGCGAACGTCTTCTTCCTGCACGTCTCCCTGGTGCCCTACATCGGCCCGAGTGGCGAGCTCAAGACCAAGCCCACCCAGCACTCGGTGGCCGCCCTGCGGCAGGTCGGCATCCAGCCGGACGCGGTGGTCTGCCGCTCCGACCGCGAGATCCCCGAGTCGGTCAAGCGCAAGATCTCGCTGATGTGCGACGTGGACGAGCAGGCCGTGGTGGCCTCCATCGACGCCAAGAGCATCTACGACATCCCCAAGGTGCTGCACTCCGAGGGCCTGGACGCCTACGTCGTCCGCCGCCTCGACCTGCGGTTCCGTGACGTCGACTGGACGGTCTGGAACGACCTGCTGCAGCGCGTGCACCACCCCAAGGAGGAGGTCACGATCGCCCTGGTCGGCAAGTACGTCGACCTCCCCGACGCCTACCTCTCGGTCTCGGAGGCGCTGCGCGCCGGTGGCTTCGCCAACCAGGCCAAGGTGCACATCCGCTGGGTGCCCTCGGACTCCTGCGAGACCCCCGAGGGGGCGGCTGCGGCCCTGCACGACGTGGACGGGATCGTGGTCCCCGGCGGCTTCGGCATCCGCGGCGTCGAGGGCAAGGTCGGTGCCATCCGCTACGCCCGCGAGAACCAGACCCCGATCCTGGGTCTGTGCCTGGGACTGCAGTGCATGGTCATCGAGGTCGCGAGGCACCTGGCCGGGCTCGAGGGCGCCGACAGCAGCGAGTTCACCCCGGACGCGCCGCATCCGGTGATCGCGACCATGGCCGAGCAGGTGGCCATCGTCGAGGGCGGCGGCGACCTGGGCGGCTCGATGCGGCTGGGCTCCTACCCGGCGGACCTGCTGGCCGGCTCGGTCGTGGCCAAGGCGTACGGCCAGGCGCAGGTGCAGGAGCGGCACCGGCACCGCTACGAGGTCAACAACCAGTACCGCGAGCAGCTCGAGGCGGCCGGCCTGGTCATCAGCGGGACCTCGCCCGACACCCGGCTGGTGGAGTTCGTGGAGCTGCCGCGCGAGGTGCATCCGTTCTTCGTCGCGACCCAGGCCCACCCCGAGCTGAAGTCGCGCCCGACCCGGCCGCACCCGCTCTTCGTCGGGCTGGTCGAGGCCGCTCTGGACCGTCAGCTGGCCACCCGGCTCCCCGTCGACGCGCGCCGGTGAGCGAGCTCGCGGCCCAGACCGTGGTCGGGGCCGACGAGCTCCGCGACCTGTCGCTGGCCTGGCCGGTGGTGTCCTCGGAGGTGCTGGCGAGCGGGAACATCAGCAGCTTCGTGCAGGACCGGGTGGAGACCCCCGACGGCGAGCTCATCACCCGGGAGTACCTGCGCCATCCCGGGGCCGTCGGCGTGATCGCCCTGGACGACCAGCGGCGGGTGGCCCTGGTCCGGCAGTACCGGCACGCCGTCCGACACCGCCTGGTCGAGCCACCGGCCGGCCTGCTCGACGTCGACGGCGAGGCGTACGTGCTGGCCGCGCAGCGTGAGCTCGCCGAGGAGGTCGGGCTGGCCGCCGGCCGTTGGGACGTGCTCGTCGACCTGTTCACCACGCCGGGCATCGTGGGCGAGGCGCTCCGGATCTTCCTGGCCCGTGACCTCACCGACGCCCCGGCCCCCGAGGGCTTCCTGCGCGAGGGGGAGGAGGCCCACATGGACATCGTCTGGGCCGACCTGGGCGACCTGGTGGAGGCCGTCCTGGACGGCCGGCTGCAGAACCCGGCTCTGGTCGCGGGGGTGCTCGCCGCCTGGACCGCGCTGGCCTCCGACTTCACCACCCTGCGACCCGCCGACGCACCGTGGCCGGCCCGGGACCAGCTGCGGCGGAGCTGACGGTCGGCCGTGCACGCCCGGCATCGGCTCGACCTCAGCGTCGGTGACGTGGCGTACGGGCTGCTCGCGTGCGGCTGGGCGGGTCCGGGGGACCGGGCCCAGCGGGCGGTGCTGCTGCGGGCCGGGCTGCCGGACGGGACCCTGGTCAGCCTGTCGGTGCGGTCCGGCTGGGACCTGCTGCTGACTGCCCTGGACTGGCCTGAGGGCTCGGAGGTGCTCGTCTCCGGCCTGACCCATCCCGACATGGTCGAGATCGTCCTCCGGCACGGTCTCACCCCGGTCCCGGTCGACCTCGACGGAGCGACCCTGGCCCCGACCATGCCGGCGTGGGTCGACGCGGTCACCCCCCGGACCCGGGGCGTGCTGGTCGCGCACCTGTTCGGGGGACGCGTCGACCTCCAGCCCCTCGCCGCCCTGGCCTCGGAGCACGGGCTGCTGCTGGTCGAGGACTGCGCCCAGGCGTTCGCCGGACCGGACCGGCTGGGGGAGGGCCCCGCCGCGGTCTCGCTCTGGAGCTTCGGCATGATCAAGACCTGCAGTGCGGTCGGGGGCGCGGTCCTGGTCGTCCGGGACCCGGGGCTGCTCGCGTCCATGACCCGGATCCAGGCCGGCTGGCCCGCCCAGCGGCGACGGGACTACGCGGTCAAGCTGCTGACCGCGGCCGCGGTGCTGGCGGTGTCGCGACCTGGGCCGTACGGGCTGCTGGTCGCGCTGTGCCGCCGCCAGGGCCGCGACCTCGACGACCTCGTCAACGGTCTGACCAGGTCCTTCGCCCCGGACCCCGACCACCCGGACGCGTGGGTGGGGCGGCTGCGCCGCCGACCGTCAGCCGCCCTCGTCCGCCTGCTGGCCCGTCGTCTGCGCCGCTGGGACCCGGCGCGGCTGCGCCGACGAGCCGGCGTGGCCGAAAGCTTCCTCGACCAGCTGCCCGACGGGGTCCTCGCCCTCGGGCGGGGGCAGCTCGACCGGTCGCACTGGCTGGTCCCGGTCGTGGTGGCCGACCCCGGTCGCCTCGTCGCCTCGTTGCGGGGCGGTGGCTTCGACGCCAGCCGCGCCACCAGCAACCTGGTGGCCGTCCGGGCCCCCGGCGCGGACGGCGGTCCGTGGGTCAGCCGGATGCTGTCGGGGATCGTCTTCCTGCCCGTACGGCCGGGCCTGAGCCGTACCGCCCGGCGGCGGCTGCTGACCCTGGTCGCCGACCACGCCGCGGCCGCCCGGGGCGAGACGACGAACCCCCGGCCGTGAGCCGGTCCCGCGGTGAGGCTGGGGCGACCCGGGCGAGCCCCGGTCACCCGCGGGGCGAGGAGCAGCCATGACCCAACTCGGACCCGAGCCCGAGCCCACCCTGCCCTTCGCCCGGCCGGGGACGGGCTCCAACGAGCCGACGGTGCCGCTGTCCCCGGTCCTGGGCGGGCCCGCCGAGCCGACCGTCCCGTACCAGCAGCCGCTGCCGTACCCGCAGAACGCCTACACCCCACCGCCCGGCTGGGGCGCCCCCGCGTACGGACCTGGAGCCGGTCTTCCGGTGGACCCGCGGCGGCAGGCCTACCAGGCGGTCGCCCAGCTTGGCCGCTGACCGCCGGGGCATCGCGCTACGCGACTGACCCCCACGTCGGAGGGACGTGGGGGCCAGGGGTGGTTCTGTGGTCGGAGGGGAGCGCGTCGGTCAAGGGTCC
>JAOPXW010000211.1 GCA_025964935.1 Friedmanniella sp.
AGCCGCAGCACTGCGCCGCGTCCGGCAGCTCCACGAGCTCCAGGCCCTTGACGTTGCGGAGCAGCCGCAGCGGCTTGTCGCCGACGCCGAGCAGACGCAGCGAGTGGCAGGTCGGGTGGTAGGTCACCCGGTGCGGGTAGGCCGCGCCCACGTCCTCGACGCCGAGCACGTCCACCAGCAGCTCGCTCAGCTCGTACGTCCGGGAGGCGACCTCGCGGGCGCGGTCGGCCAGCCCCGGCGGGCCGTACCGCTCCGCGACCATCGCGTGCTGGTGCCGCACGCAGCCGGTGCACGACCCCGAGGGCGCCACCACCGCGTCGTACGGCTCGAAGACCTCGACGTGGTGCTGCACCAGCGGCGCGGCCTCGCGCTGGTAGCCGGTGTTGACGTGCATCTGGCCGCAGCAGGTCTGGTCGGCCGGGAAGGCGACCTCGTGACCCAGCCTCTCCAGCACCGTCACCGTGGCCCGGCCGACGTCGGGGAACATCGCATCGGCCAGACAGGTGATGAACAGGGCGATCTTCATGTGGGCCATCCTCCCCGATCAGGTCGGCAATGGCCTGGGTGGGTCAGTCGTGGACGGGTTGGCCGCTGACCTGGTGGTCGGCGTGGAACAGCGCTTCGGTGAGCAGGCTGCGGACGTGGGCCCCCCGCAGCCGGTAGACCACCCGCCGACCGTCCCGGCGGCCCTCGACCAGACCGGCGAAGCGCAGCTTGGACAGGTGCTGGCTTGCTGCGGTGGGACGACAGCCGGCGATCTCGGCCAGGGTCGCCACGTCGGCGTCGGCGTCGCGCAGGGCCCAGAGCAGCCGGACCCGGGTGGGGTCGGCCAGCAGGGCGAAGGACATGACGGCCGCCGTCACCCGGGCCTCGTCGAGGTCGTCCGGGTGCGGGCTGGGGACGTCGGAGGACGCCGGTCGGGCCTGCATGTGCTCACTGTAGGCGGTCGGTCGTGTTCATACCTTCACATCTATGCAGGTAACATGAAGTGTCCTGCTCCCGGCGGAAAGAAGTGTCATGTCCCACCGTCATCCCGCCCCCGGCTCCGGCCCGATGCCGCCCGTCCCGGCGCACCCTGAGCACGGGGACCACGGCAACGGGGACCACAACCATGGCGGCCACGATCACGGCCCTCACGGCCTCGCTCACGACCACCCGCACCACCACGGCACCGGGCTGCTGCCCCGGCTCCGGCACGCGCTGTCGGAGCTGGTCGGTGGGCATTCCCACGACGCCGCTGACCAGATCGATGACGCGCTGGAGGCGAACGCCGCCGGGCGTCGGGCCCTCCTGGTCAGCCTGCTGGCCCTCGGGCTGACCGCCCTCGTTCAGGGGGTGGTCGTGGTCGTCTCCGGGTCGGTCGCGCTGCTCGGCGACACCCTGCACAACGTGGCCGACGCCCTGACCGCCGTGCCGCTGCTGGTGGCCTTCACCCTCGCCCGGCGCCCGCCGACCCGTCGGTTCACCTACGGCTACGGGCGGGCCGAGGATCTCGGCGGGCTGTTCGTCGTGGCCATGATCGCGCTCTCCAGCGTGCTGGCGGCGTACGAGGCGGTCGACCGGCTGCTGCACCCCCGTGAGGTCACCCACCTGTGGGCGGTCGCGGCGGCCGGCGTGGTCGGGTTCCTCGGCAACGAGCTGGTGGCCCGCTACCGGATCCGGGTCGGGCGGCGGATCGGCTCGGCCGCGCTGGTCGCGGACGGGCTGCACGCGAGGACCGACGGCTTCACCAGCCTGGCCGTGGTGCTGGGCGCCGGCGGGCTGGCGCTGGGCTGGCGGTGGGCCGACCCGGTGGTCGGGCTGCTGATCACGGTGGCCATCCTCGGGGTGCTGCGCTCGGCGGTGGTCCAGGTCGGCGCGCGGCTGATGGACGCCGTCGACCCCAACCTGGTGGAGCAGGCGACGGCGTCGGTGGCGGCCGTCCCCGGCGTACGGCAGGTCCGGGAGCTGCGGGTCCGCTGGATCGGTCACACGCTGCGGGCCGAGGTCGACCTGACGGCTGACCCCGACCTGAGCCTGGCCCAGGCCCACGACCTCGCGCACCACGCGGAGGAGCACCTCCTCCTCGACGTCCGCCGGCTGACCGCGGCCACGATCCACGTCAGCCCGGTCGGAGCCCACACGGAGGGCTCAGCCACGGGTCCGATCTAGGCGTTGGCGTTGGTCCCCAGCCACTGCAGCGCCTGCGGGAGGTAGAGCGCGTAGTTGTGGTAGTTGTGGCCGCCGGTGGGGAACAGCAGGGACGAGACGCCGGGGTCGCCGGCGGTCAGGTCCAGGAACTGCTGGCTCGGCCGGTAGGCCTCGGTGTCCTGCCGGCCCGCCACGACGAGGAGCTTGCGGTGGTGCAGCCCCCCGTGCCGGTAGAGCCAGGACGGGGAGTTCTCCTCCCGGCTGGTCTTGCCCTTGAACAGCTTGCCGGTCGTGCTGTCGGTGACCGGGGCGTAGTAGCCGCCGAGGCCCGCCGCCGCCTGGTACTGCTGCGGGAAGCGCAGCACCAGCTTGGCCGAGCAGAAGGCCCCGGTGCTCCACCCCAGCGTCGTCCACGGCCGGCTGTCGACGCGCAGGTCCCGGCGGACGCCGTTGAAGACGTAGCGGCTGAGCCAGGTCTCGGCCTGCGGCCCGTTGGGGACATCGGTGCATTCGGTGTCCCGGGGCGGGGACGTCATCAGGGGCGGGAACACGGCCACGAAGGGCTGCATCCGGCCGGCGTTGATCTCGGTCGTCGCGGCCGCGCCGAAGTTGTAGTGCCGGAACATGGCCGAGGGGGTCGACGGCTGCCCGGGGAGCACCATCATCACCGGGAAGCGGGTGTCGCGGTACTGCGGCTGGTCGTACTGCGGGGGGAGCCAGGCCAGCACCTGGTGGTTGCCGTTCGTGCCGGGTCCGCCGGTCACGTTCAGCACCTGCACCCGGCCCTGGCCCGCCTTGACCAGCCCGCCCGCGGTGATGGTGGCCGTTCCGCCGCTCCGGCCGGCCAGGTCGGACCAGGAGTTGTAGAAGCCGTACTGGTTGTTGACCCAGAGGAACAGGGCGCTGACGGCGAGGGCCTGGCAGAGCAGCAGGGCACCGAGGCGTCGGACCGAGGCCAGCCAGGAGCGCCGCGCCGTACGCCGCCACCAGAGGGTGACCGCCGCCGGCGCCGCCGCGGCCAGGGCACAGATGAGCAGGACCAGGGGCTGACCGGTCAGAGTCATGACGGCACCTTCCGCAGTGAAGATCGTTCACGGGGACGCAGGAGTGGGGCGTCGGTGCGGATCCGGCGGGGCGCGGTGGCCCGGCAACGTCCCGGCAACGGCGTCAGGTGCGCGGTCCC
>JAOPXW010000230.1 GCA_025964935.1 Friedmanniella sp.
GGCCAGGTAGTGGGCGTTGCCGGACCGGGTGTTGTGGGTCCGGCCGCCGCCCAGCTCCTCCATGGTGACGTCCTCGCCGGTGACGGTCTTGATGACGTCGGGGCCGGTGATGAACATCTGGGAGGTCTGGTCGACCATCACGATGAAGTCGGTCAGGGCGGGGGAGTAGACGTGCCCACCGGCCGCGGCCCCCATGATCAGCGAGATCTGCGGGATGACCCCGGAGGCGTGGGTGTTGCGGCGGAAGATCTCCCCGTACAGGCCGAGCGAGACCACGCCCTCCTGGATCCGGGCGCCACCGCCCTCGTTCAGCCCGATCAGCGGGCAGCCGGTCTTGAGCGCGAAGTCGATGATCTTGACGATCTTCTCCCCGTACACCTCACCCAGGCTGCCGCCGAACACGGTGACGTCCTGGCTGAAGACGCACACCGGGCGGCCCTCGACCGTCCCGAACCCGGTCACGACCCCGTCGCCGTACGGCCGGCGCTTGCCCAGGCCGAACGCGGTCGACCGGTGGCGGGCGAACTCGTCCAGCTCGGTGAAGGACCCCTCGTCCAGCAGCAGCGCCACCCGCTCCCGGGCGGTCAGCTTGCCCTTGGCGTGCTGCTTCTCGACCGCGGCCGCCGACCCCGCGTGCACCGCCTCGTCCATCCGCGCGTCCAGGTCGGCCAGCTTGCCGGCGGTGGTGTGCGGGGCCGGCCGCGGCCCGGTGGCCGGGGAGGTGTCGCCGTTCGCGCCGCGCGCGGCCTGCTGGTCCGGGTGGGTCACCGCTGGTTCTCCGATGTCGAGTGCCATAGATCGCACCTTAGTGCCCCGGCGGCGGTGGGTTCGCGCCTCCCGCGCCGACGTTCGCAGGGTCGGTCCCGGCCGGTTCTCCGACGTCCTCGGGAGGGGCCGAACCTGGATAGGGTCGCAGCTGTGGCTCTCCGTGACCCCCTTGACCAGCGCGTCCTGACCCGTGAGCTGGTCCGACCGGGCAGCATCTGGCGTGAGGTGACGGTGGTGCCCGAGACCGGCTCGACCAACGCCGACCTCGCCGCCCAGGCCCGCGCCGGGGCCCGACCGGGGTCCGTGCTGGTGACCGGCCACCAGTCCGCCGGTCGCGGTCGGCAGGGCCGGACCTGGACCGCGCCGCCGGGGACCGCGGTGGCCCTGTCCGTCCTCGTCGCCCCGGACGTCCCCGTCCAGCGCTGGACCTGGCTGCCCCTGGTCGCCGGGCTGGCCGTCTCCGACGCGCTGCGGCAGGCGGCCGACGTGCCGGCCGTGCTCAAGTGGCCCAACGACGTCCTGATCCTGGACCGGAAGGTGTGCGGCATCCTCGCCGAGCGGGTCGAGACCCCGTACGGGCCGGCCTGCGTGGTCGGGATGGGCATCAACATCGACCTGACCGAGGACCAGCTGCCCGTTCCCACCGCCACGTCGCTGGCCATCGCGACCCACGAGCTGGGCGGGTCGGCGGTCCTGACCACCCGGACCCAGCTGGTCGCCCAGGTCCTCGTCTCGCTGGCCCGGATCCTGGAGCACTGGGCCGGGCTGGAGAACGACGCGGCGCTCGCCGTGGCCTACCGCGAGCGCTGCGTGACGCTGGGCCGCCGGGTCCGCGTGATGCTCGCGGGCGATCAGGTGGTGCAGGGAACGGCCGAGGACGTCGACGCCGAGGGACGCCTGGTGGTCCGGACCGAGACCGGCGTCCAGGTCTTCGGCGCGGGCGACATCGTGCACCTGCGCTGAGCGGTCAGCGCACGACGGCCCGGGTCGACCCGCATACGTTGTAAACTCGCTGGGGTCCGGGAGGGGCCCGGGCGGTGGCGACGCGAGCCCGCGCGGGCTGGAGATGGCGGGGCGATGATCGGCTACTACATCCACCACCACGGGTCCGGCCACCTGCATCGCGCCCTGGCCATCCAGGCCGAGGTCGACACCCCGGTCACCGGACTGTCCACGGCCGCCCGGCCGGCCCAGTGGCGCGGGCCGTGGGTCCAGCTGCCCGACGACGCCGGCGCGGACGGGACCGAGGACCTGTCGGCCCACGGACGGCTGCATTACGTGCCGCGCGGCCACGCCGGGCTGCGGGACCGGATGGCCGCCATCGCCGGCTGGATCGCCGCGCACGACCCGCGTCTGATGGTGGTGGACGTGTCCGTCGAGGTCGCGCTGCTCGCCCGGCTGCACGGTGTCCCCGTGGTGACCGTCGCGCAGCCCGGCGGTCGGGGCGACGCCGGGCACCGGCTGGGCTACGACATCTCCAGCACGATCCTCGCCCCGTGGCCCGCGGAGGCCGGCCCGCTGTGGGAGGGCAGTCCGGCGGACGCGGTCAAGACCCGCTACGTCGGACCCGTCGCCCGCTTCCGCGACCCGGTCGGGACCCCGCTGCCCCGCCGGGTGGTGGTCCTCAACGGCACCGGGGGGGCCGGGCCCACCGCCGCCGACGTGTCGGCCGCCCGGGCCGCCACCCCGGAGTGGGAGTGGCTGCACCTCGACCGGGAGCACGGCACCTGGGTCGACGACCCCTGGCCGGTCCTCTGCTCGGCCACCGTGGTGGTCAGCCACGCCGGTCAGAACGCCGTCGCCGAGATCTCGGCCGCGCGCCGCCCGGCCATCCTGCTGCCCCAGGACCGGCCGTTCGGGGAGCAGTACGCCATGGCCCGCGCCCTGGAACGGCTGGCCTGGGCCCCGGTCCGGGCCTGCAGCCGCTGGCCGACCCCACGCGAGTGGCCGTTGCTGCTGGAGCGGGTCCGCCGGCTCGACGGGGCGTCGTGGAGCCGCTGGAACGACGGCCTGGGGGTCGGGCGGGCCGCGGCCCTGCTCACCCGGCTGGCCGCCGGGCTGCCCGCGGCCGAGCTCGAGGGCCTGCCCGCGTGAGGACGGCGCTCGTCACCATCGCACACGGCCGGCACGACCACCTGGAGCGGCAGCGCGCCGCGGTGCAGCGGTCCCGGGTCCGACCCGAGGA
>JAOPXW010000271.1 GCA_025964935.1 Friedmanniella sp.
GCGGAGCTCCTGGTCATCGGGGCCCGCCGTCGCTCCCCGGTGGGCAAGTTCCTGCTCGGCAGCGTGACCCAGACCCTCATCCTGCAGTCCGAGGTGCCGGTCCTCGTCGTCAAGGCCGAGGCCTGACGCGCGCGTCGCGATGGGGACCTGGATGCCAACTCCATCGAAAGCTTCTCGACTGATGCGGTGTCCGGGCCGTGCGTGGCGGACTCCAGCAGGGGTCTCCTCGACGGTCAGGTCCCGGGTGAGGGTGGTCCGTCGGTCTCGTCGGGCTGACCGCTGTCCGGCTGCACAGAACCCTCCTGCTTATCTGAAGGAGATAGTGTTTACGTCGTACGCAGTGCGGAATTTACACTGCCTGCCACCCCCCCGGTGAAGTCACCGAGGTCGATGGCGGCAGGGGGCACGGTGACCGTGCCTCGGCCGGTCGGGTTGACCCTTGCCGGTCGGAGACCGCCCGAACCACCTACGATTCCGAGGTCAGCATGAGCAGCTCCACCACCCCGCCCCCGCACCAGGACGACCAGACCGTCGTCGGCCCCGACCGGACCGGAAGCGCCCGGGCCGTCGCCGGCCCGACCAGCAGCCATGACCTGGTCCGGGACCAGAAGAGCCGGTTCGGCAAGATGCGCTTCGGGGCCTGCTTCTTCGGCTGGCTGACCGCCACCGGCACCGCCGTGCTGCTGACCGCCGTGCTGGCCGCCATCGGTGCCGGGGTCGGCTCCAGCCAGGGCTACACCCCCGCGCAGGCCAGCGGCGACCTCGAGACCCTCGGACTCGCCGGCGTGATCGTCGTGCTCGCGGTCCTTCTGGTCGCCTACTTCAGCGGTGGCTACGTCGCGGGCCGGATGGCCCGCTTCGGTGGCCTCAAGCAGGGCGTCGGGGTGTGGCTCTGGGCCGTCATCGTCGCCGTGGTCCTGACCGTCCTGGGTCTGATCGCCGGCAGCCGGTTCAACCTGCCCAGCAGCTTGAGCGGCCTCCCGGCCCTGCCGGTCAGCGGCAACAACCTCACCGCGGGCGCCATCATCGGCGCCGTCGCCGTCCTGGTCGTCACCCTGGTCGGGGCGATCCTGGGTGGGCTGGCCGGGATGCGCTACCACCGGCGGATCGACCATGCCGACCTGAGCCCGCAGCTCTAAAGCGCACCCGAGCTGGTCGTCGGGTTGAGGGCCTCCGGCCCGGGCCGTCGGGCCTTTCGACCCGAGTGCGGCGGTGTGGCGACCAGGAAGACTGGCACGGTCGTCGGCGGGCCGGTCCCGTCGACGCTCGTCGCCCGGTCCCCGTCCCTGGAGTAACTCGTGTCTGTCACCGCCCCCGCCCTGCCCTCCCTGCTGTCCGACCGGTCCCAGGCCGTGGTCGCCGCCACCGCCGCGGTGGTGGCGGCGCACGCCGACGCCATCACCGCCCGGTTCTATCCCCGGATGTTCGCCGACCGGCCCGAGCTCCTGGGCGTGTTCAACCTGGCGAACCAGGCGACCGGGGAGCAGCCGAAGGCGTTGGCCGCGTCGGTCGTCGCGTACGCCGTCCAGCTGATCGACCCGGCCGCGCCGTCCTTCGAGCACGTCCTCCGCCGGATCGCCTACAAGCACGTCTCGCTGGGCATCCGGCCGGAGCAGTACACGATCGTCGGCCAGCACCTGCTCGCGGCGGTCGGGGAGGTGCTGGGGGATGCGGTCACGGCCGAGGTCGCAGCCGCCTGGGACGAGGTCTACTGGCTGTTCGCCACGCAGCTGATCGCGCTCGAGGCCCGCCTGTACGCCGCGTCGTCGGTGGACCCGGCGCAGCCCCTGCGCCCGTACCGGGTGGTGCGGCGGATCGAGGAGACCGCCGACGTCATCTCCCTGGTGCTGGAGCCGGACGACGGTGGGGAGCGGCCGGCGATCGCGCCGGGGCAGTACGTGTCGGTGTTCGTCGACCTGCCCGACCACCGGCGGCAGCCGCGGCAGTACACGGTGTCCTCGACGGCGGTCGGTACCCGCCTGCAGATCACGGTCCGCCGCGTACGGGGGGTCGGCGGTGCGCCGGACGGCCAGGTCTCCTCGTTCCTGCACGACCAGGTCGAGGTCGGCGACGTGCTCCAGCTCAGCGCTCCGGCGGGGGACTTCGTGGTCGACCCGACCGATGGCCCACTCCTGCTGGCCAGCGCCGGTGCGGGCATCACCACAGTCCTGCCGATCGTCGAGCACATCGCCCGGACCCAGCCGCAGCGGTCGGTGATCGTGGCCCACGCCGACCGGACCGCGCAGGATCACGCGCTGCGGGAGACCGTGCTGCACGTGGGCCGGCAGCTCGACGACTTCACCGCCTACACCTGGTACGAGACGGTGGACCCGGCCGATACCCGGGCCCGCTCCGGCTACATGGACCTGACCGAGGTGCCGCTGCCGGCCAACGTGCAGGTGTTCACCTGCGGGCCGCTGCCCTTCATGCGGCACGTCCGCGCGAGCCTGATGGCGCGCGGGGTCCCGGCCTCGAACATTCGCTACGAGGTCTTCGGCCCCGACCTGTGGGCTGCCCAGGCCACCGCCTGACCCCGTCGCCAGCCGGCGACCAGCAGGGTCAGGACGATGAGGGCGACGACGTTCTGCCACCAGCCACCGCCGACCACCGAGAGCCGGCCCGAGGCGTTGAAGGCGGCGTGCAGGAAGCCCACCGCCAGCAGGCTGCCCCTCGTGTCGACCAGCAGGAAGCCGACCAGCAGACGGAGCGCCGGCGCCACGGCGACCAGCACTGCCCACGTCAGAGCGACGTCGGTCCACGGGGTGCCGTGCAGGCCGCGCTCGTCGAACGCGAGCGGCAGATGGATGAGGCTGAAGGGGATGGCGGTCAGGAGCGACCCGACGACGGGACCGTGACGGTTCATCAAACGGGACTGGACGAAGCCGGACCAGGCCGCCTCCTCGGCCATGTTGCCCGTCACGCCCAGGAGCAGCAGGCCCTGGGCGACGTAGGTGACCGCCATGCTCGCCCAACCCTCAGGCGGCGACACGTAGGTGCCGGTGACGAGGGCGACCCCGATGGTCAGAACCGGCATGGCCAGCAGCGCCAGCAGCCAGCGGGTGAGCCCGATGCGGACGCGGAGGAATCCCGACAGCAGGCGTCTCACCTCCCGTCGGCCCCCGATCGCGGCGCTGAGAGCGAGGGGGACCACGACGAACGCGGCGAGCTCGACGACCAGCGCCAGACCTGTCGGCCAGCCCGCGACGAGGGTGACGATCTGGGCGAGCCAGGTGACTCCGATCAGCAGCCCCGAGGCGGCGAGCACCGGATGCCGTCCGATGGCCCGCCCCGCCGGCCCGCGGACGGCCGGAGGAAGGGATGTGGGCAGGGCCGGGATCGTGGTCATGGAGCCTCCTGGGTGGTTGGTGCCTCCACTGTCGGGCCGGCCGGCCGGCCGGGTCATCGGCCGCCCGACCGACCCGGTCACCGGCCGGCGGCGTACATCTCGCGGCCGATGCGCCCGGTCACGAGCCTGCGTAACGTGGCCGACGTGTCCTCATCCGACGGGCCCCGCTGGGGGCGGTCTGTGCTCCGGCCGTGGCTGGTCGACGGTGCCGTGGTGGTGCTGCTGATCGCCTCGATGGTTCTGGAGGCGAGCCTGCGGGTGCGGCTGTCGAGTCAGCACCCGTACGATCTGGCCGGCGTCCTGCTCATCGCCGGCATGTCCGTCCCCTACCTGGCCCACCGTCGGCTCCCGATGACCATGCTGACGGTCGAGCTCGCGGCGTTGCTGGCCTACTCGCTCCTGCACTACACGGCCTTCCCGGGGCTCAACGCCTTCGTCATGCTCTTCGGTCTCGCGCTGCACACCGACCGCCGTCGCTCCGCGGTCGCGTTCCTCGCCACGCTGTCGGTCCTGATGGTGGCCCTCGCCGTTCAGCCCGCCGGCGTCACCAGCCTCAGCGACTGGATCTCCAACGTGCTCTGCACGGCGGTGGCCTGGCTCCTCGGGGACAACTGGCGGCTGCGCCGCGGACGCTGGCTCAGTCTCCGTGAGCGCAACGCCGCCCTGGAGCACCAGCAGGCGGAGGAGGCGCACAAGATCCTGGTGGCCGAGCGGCTCCGGATCGCGCGCGAGCTGCACGATTCGGTCGCCCACTCCATGAGCGTGATCGCGGTGCAGGCGGGAATGGGCCACCACGTGATCGACACGCAGCCGCAGGAGGCGAAGCGGGCCCTGGCGGCCATCGAGACCACGTCACGGAACGCCCTGATCGAGATGCGGCGCCTGCTGGGGGTGCTGCGCCAAGAAGGCGAGCAGGAGGCCGCCCTGATGCCGGCTCCGGGGATCGGCGATCTTCCCACCCTCGTGGCCCAGGCTCACAGCGCCGGTGTCGAGGTCGATGTGCAGCGGCGCGGCGGGCCGCGGGAGCTGCCGCCGAGCGTCGACCTGTCGGCGTACCGCATCGTCCAGGAGGCGTTGACCAACACGATCCGCCACGGCGGCCGCGAGGCTCAGGTCCTGCTCGACTTCGGTGACGCCCAGCTCACGATCCAGGTCCACGACCGGGGCGCGGATCGGGCCGCAGACCAGGCCTCGGCGGCCACCCCCGGTTCGGGGCACGGGTTGATCGGGATGCGTGAGCGGGTGGCCGTCTTCGGCGGTCAGCTGAGCGCCGGTCCCCGTCCCGGTGGTGGCTACGGCGTTCGGGCCACCCTGCCGCTGCCGGCGGCGGCATCGTGATCCGGGTGGTCATCGCCGACGATCAGGCCCTCGTGCGCGGGGGCTTCCGGGTGCTGGTGGACTCTGCGCCCGATCTCGAGGTCGTCGGCGAGGCGCCCGACGGAGCCCAGGCCGTGGAGCTGGCCCTGACCACCAGGCCCGACGTCGTCCTGATGGATATCCGGATGCCGGTGATGGACGGTCTGGAGGCGACTCGTCAGATCCTGTCGCGGGTGCCGGGCGTGCGGGTGCTGGTTCTGACGACCTTTGATCTCGACGAGTACGTCTTCCACGCCCTCCGGCTGGGGGCCAGCGGGTTCCTCCTCAAGGACACGCCACCCACTGAGCTCCTGCAGGGGATCCGGACGGTGGCCGCGGGCGAGGCCCTGCTCTCACCCCAGGTCACGCGGCGCCTGATCGCACAGTTCGTGTCCGGGCCCTCCCCGGACACGTCGGCGCCCGCCCGGCTGGAGGGCCTCACCGACCGCGAGCTGGACGTTCTGAGGCTGGTGGCGCGGGGCTGGTCCAACCTCGAGATCGCGAGCCAGCTCTACGTCACGCACGCCACGGTCAAGACCCACGTCAGCCGGCTGCTGATGAAGCTGCAGGCTCGCGACCGCGCGCAGCTGATCGTGCTGTCCTACGAGAGCGGGCTGGTGAGGGCCCGCCCGTGAGCTGAGGGAAGGATGGACCGCGTGCCAGAGGAAGGGAGCAGCGAGCCCGGGGTCGTCCTGACCGGAGGGAACATGAGCGACGTCGTCCGGCGCGGGGACGTCGTGCACCGCGCGGCCGGTCCGTGGACGCCGACCATCCACCGCCTGCTCGACCACCTCCACGCCCACGGCATCACCTGGGTGCCCCGACCCCTCGGTCTGGACGAGGACGGCCGGGAGGTGCTCAGCTATCTGCCGGGCGTGGTGCCCAGCTATCCGATGCCCCCCTGGGTGTGGTCCTCCCTGCTGCTGGTCGAGGCCGGCACCCGGCTGGCCGAGCTGCACCGCGCGACCGCGGGCTTCAACCGGGCCGGCGCGGTGTGGCAGATCCCCGCGCATCAGCCCGCCGAGGTGGTCTGCCTGAACGACGTGGCGCCGTACAACATGGTCTTCGACGACGCCCACCGGCTCTGCGGAGTCATCGACCTCGACACCGCCTCGCCCGATCCACGCGTCTGGGACCTGGCCTACCTGGCCTACCGGCTGGTGCCGCTCACCCAGGTCGGGGACACCGGCGCCGGTGCGCTACCCCTGACGGAGCGCCGCGAGCGGCTGCAGCAGCTGGGGCAGGCGTACGCCCGGGCCGGGGACTGCGCGGAGATCGGGGCCCGGGAGATCCTGAGCACCGCGATCGAGCGGTTGGTGGACCTGGCCGAGTTCACGGCCCGACGGGCCGAGGGTGGGGCGTCGCAGGTCGCCGCGCACGTCCAGATCTATCGCGATGACGCCGGGTGGGTCGAGCGGCACCTGCCGAGCCTAGGCGGCGGCTGACCCGGGTGGCGCCTCAGTCGTCGATGACCGCCAGACCACGGCGTTCGAGGTCGGCGAGACTGTCCCGCATGGCCTGGAGCTGCTCGGGTGGGTGCCCGACCCAGTCCACGAGCTCGCCGACCACGCGGACCGGCTCCTGGGTGCGGTAGGACCGCGTCGGGTTGCCCGGGAACTTCTTGTCGGTCAGGTTGGGATCGTCCTCGAGGCTGCCGGTCGGTTCGACGACGTAGATGCGGCCCCGGCCCTCGCCCACCGCGAGCTCGGCGCCCCACGTCGCGGCGTCCAAGGTGGCGGTCACGTAGACATGGTTGGCGGTGCGGCCGCCGCCGAAGTTGGACCGGAGTCCCGCCACCAGCAGGTCCCCCACCGCGAGGTCGGCCTTCGTCCCGTGCAGCCACGCACCGGACTCGTGGACCTCGAAAGGCTTGGGTTGCTCCATCAGACCTCCAGTTGCCGCACCCGGAGCTCTAGTGGATCAGACGACGCGTAGGGAGTCGGCGGGTGGCGAGGGCCAGCCCCGCCAGGATGCTCAGGGCGGGACCGAGGACCACTCCGGCGGCGATGGAGGCGACAAGCCGGGTGGTGCCGGTTTCGGCCACGTCGGTCACGACCCAGGCGACCACAGCGGCGGCCTCCAGGCGGGCGAGGGCGCGGAGCCATCGCCACCCGGTCCGGAGGCGACCGAGGGTGGGCGCCAGGAGGAGGAAGCCGGCGGCGAGGAGCAGGAACCCAGACCTCTGGAAATAGGTGCCCAGGTTGTCGAGGGCGTCCGCCGTGACGCCGAAGGACACGATGTCGGGGGTGGGTCGGAAGCCGCCGGAGAACCACCACCGCGTGTAGCTGAGGTACATCAGGTCGTTGAGCGCCCCGAGGATGCCTCCCAGCATGACCAGCAGAACGGCGAGCTGGTCCCGCGGGTGACGGGAGACCGTGGCGCGGACCACCGACAGGAAGAGCACCGTCAGGGCGAGGTAGGCGATCGGCCCCAGGGTGTCGCGCAGCGCGACATCCCACCAGATCGTGTGCATCCGCTCGTTGACGGCGACGTAGTAGGTCGCCAGGTCCTCCATCACCCCGGCCGGGGTGGTGACGAAGGGGATCCGTGGGGCCAGTGCGCCGGTCGCGTCGAGGAGGAAGAGGACGGTCTGGACGAGGAACGCTCCACCGGCGGTGAAACCGGCCGCACGGCCCCACCGGCCCCAGGCCTCGGGTTCCGGGCTCGCCGGCGTTGTTGTGATCATGGCTGCAGCTCCCCGACCGGCGCTCCAGTGGCGCTCAAGACGGCTCCACGATAGTCATCGAGGGCCGAGCCGCTCCTCCGCATTTTCGCTGCCGTTCGCTGCGGGTAGACACTGCCCGCTCGCGCCTGTAGCGTTTACAGCGTAAACCTACGTTCGAGAAGCCTGACGTAGGCGAGGGCTGGGAATCACGTCCGACCCTGGTGACTCGACAGTCGACCCTCAGGGGTTTCCGGCCGCGATGCGACACGTCGTCTCTCGTCGTCGGACCCGGAGCGCCCGGGTCGCCCACCGATACCGGCTTGATTGGTTTTCATTTGTCTGTCATGTCTCGCAGTGCTCACCCCTCGGTGACGGCCGCCGAGCCGGTTGAGCAGCCACCCCGAAGGGCCGCCGCCGCCAGCTCGACCGCAGGTGGGTCAGGACCCCGGGCGGGCAGCAGCTTCACCGCCTTGACCCGTCAGGTTCACGACCTCGGCCTGATGCGTCGTCGGTACGGGTACTACTGGTCGAAGCTCGTGGGTGCCGTCCTGGTGCTGTCCGGGTGGGTGGCGGGGTTCGTGTGGATCGGCGACAGCTGGTGGCAGCTCGCCTCGGCCGCCGCCCTCGCCGTGATCATGACCCAGGTCGCGTTCCTCGGCCACGACGCCGCCCACCGTCAGATGTTCAAGTCCGGTCGGTGGAACGACTGGATCAGCCTGATCGTGGCGAACCTGCTGGTCGGCCTGAGCTACGGCTGGTGGCAGAGCAAGCACACCCGGCACCACGCCAACCCCAACAAGGACGGCGCCGACCCCGACCTTGCTCTCAGTGCGGTCGCGTTCACCCCCGAACGCGCCACCCGGCACCGCAGCCGGCTGCTGCGGTGGCTGGTCGCCCACCAGGGCTGGTACTTCTTTCCGCTCCTGCTGTTGGAGGGGCTGTCGCTGCACGCCGACGGCATCCGCCGGGTCGCCCGCCGACAGAAGATCGAGCTGCGCTGGGTCGAGGCCACGTTCCTCCTCGTCCGCCTCGGCGGCCTGACCGCCCTGGTGTTCTGGGTGCTGCCACCCGAGAAGGCCATCGCCGTGTTGGCGGTCCAGCTCGCCGTCTTCGGCTTCTACATGGGTTCCTCGTTCGCTCCCAACCACATCGGGATGCCGCTGGTCTCCCCGAACCTGAAGCTCGACTTCCTTCGCCGGCAGGTGCTGGTGAGCCGCAACATCTCTGGTGGGCCGATGATGTCGATCTTCATGGGCGGGCTCAACTACCAGATCGAGCATCACCTGTTCCCGTCGATGGCCCGGCCGCACCTCCGCAAGGTTCAGCCGCTGGTGGTGGCTCACTGCGCTGCCGAGGGTGTCCCTTACACCCAGACGAGTCTGTGGGAGGCGTACGGGACCGTGGTCGGCTACCTCAACACGGTCGGCCTCAAGGGCAGGGACCCGTTCCTCTGCCCCCTGGTCGCCCAACGGCGAGCCCTGTAGCCGTACGGCCGCACCCTGCGCGTCCGCGGGAGAGGCCGCCGACGCTAGGAATGCTGGGGCCGGTCCGCGGGGCGGTGGCCTTTGGCCTTGAGCTCGCCCGTCTCGGCGACGCGGCTCGCCACGTCCCGCAGCTTCACGTTGAGGTGCTGGGATGAGCGCCGCAGGAGGTCGAAGGCGTCCTCTGGGGTGAGCTTCAGCCGCTCCATCAGGATGCCCTTGGCTTGGCCGATCACGTCCCGGGACAGCAGCGCCTGCTCCAGCCCCTGGTGCAGGCTCTGCAGGGTGCTGCGCTCCTCGACGGCCCGGGCCGCCACCGAGGCGTGCGCGGCCAGGATCAGTCCGATCTCTTGCGCGGTGTCGTCGAAGGCGTCCGGAGTGACACCGTAGGAGTTCAGGGATCCACCGCCCGCGCCGACCGGGCCGCCGGGCTCTGTGGCCACGTGGGAGGAGAGGACCGACTGCACACCGGACTCGGTCGGTCGAGACCCGAGGGCCGGCCAGCGGTCGTCGGGGAACGACTCCGCGTACACCGTGGGGGCGTTGACGGCGTCCAGGCAGGGGCCCTCCTCTGCCTCATACTGGGCCCGGTCCACGGCCGTCGCCGCCTCATGGGTGGTCGCGGCAGTGCGGTATCCGCTCGGCTCGGAGAGCGTGACGCTCGCCATCTGGCAGCCGGTCATGGTGGACACTGCCGCCTCGGCAATCTGGGCGAACACGTCATCCATACTGTCGGCGCTGTAGAGCTGCTGGGCGAGGTCGGCGAACACCATGGCGAGACGGGTCGGCGAAGCATCTGCCTCCCGCAGCTTCGTCGCCTCCTCACGATCGGCAGCGGCTCGGGTCCGTTCGCTCCGCGCCCCGTCTCGGCTCTCGCGTTCGGCGGCCAGGTCTGCGGGGGTCGCCGCCGGCGCGAAGGAAGCATGCTCGTCGGCCGAACCCGGCTCCGCGGTGCCGGTGCCCAGCTCCTGGTCCCGCTGGTCGAACGCTGCCTCCCGACGGTCGGCAGCGCGTTCCCTGGCGTCGGCGGCTTTCTCCCGCCCATCAGCAAGCTCGTCTCGTCGATCCCCGACGAAGTCGCGCTTGTCAGCGGCCCAGGCGCGTTCGTCGCCGCTCGACTCGACCGACACCAGGCCCGCCTTCTCGGCGTCTTCACCCACAGCGTCGAGAGTACCCGCCGGAGCCGTACGGCTGGCTTTGCCGACAGGTCGGCCGAAGCCTGGCTCCCGGGCCGACGGCTGCGCCTTGAGGTGCGCGGCGGCGAAGACGAGCTGCACCCGCACCGCGGTCACCGGCGCTCGGCCGCCGCCTCTCGATTCCGGTCGGCGCGGCGCTTCATCGACCGGCGTTGGGCCGCGCTCAGACCTCCCCACACGCCGTCATCGACCCCGTTGGAGATGGCCCAGTCCAGACACTCGGCGCGTACGCCGCACGCCTGGCATACCCGCTGGGCGTCCTCGAGATGGACGCGGGCGGGTCCGGTCGCGCCCAGGGGGAAGAACAGCTCCGGCTCGCGGGTGGCACACGCGGCGCGAGCCCGCCAGTCACTGACGCTCATCGGGCACCGTGCCCATCGGCCATCGCGGTCATCCGGGCCTCGTGTGCGCACGCCGCGGCGAGGACCTCCGCGAGGCTGGACAGCTCCTCCTGCGGCCTCTCCCCGTCGTGCACCCACGCCAACGTCTGGAAGATCTCCTCCACCACGCTGGCGATGGCCACGGACCGGACCTGCGGGCTGGTGGCGGCAACGATCGACTCGATGCCGTGCACCAGCCCCAGCGGCAGGTCGTCGTGCATCGCGGGAGGGTCCGCCGGTTCCAACGAGGCCGCCGCGGACAGCAGGGAGGCGGCCGGGTGGGCGAACTGCAGGGCCGCGCGGAGGGAGTCCTCGTCGAACGCATCCTGCTGGCGGGAGTACAGGTTGACGCAGCCGATCACCTCGTCCCCCAGGAGCACGGGAACAGAGAGAGCGCTCGCCACCTCGAGCGCCCGGGTGGCCGCGACGAACTGCGGCCAGCGGGACTCTTCGGCCCCCAGGGCGTCGGAGACGATGGTGCGGGCGTACGCAGCCGCCTCCACGCTGGGCCCCTGTCCGAGTCGGTACTGGATGCGGTCGACCGCCTGCGCGAATCCGTACGAGGACTGGTGGACGGGGTTTCCGTTGCTGAGCAGGATGACCGAGGCGGCGTCAGCGCCCGGGACTGCTTGCGTGGCGCGTTCGCCCAGATTCGACAGGCGGTGGAGGACGTCGGATTCGCGACGGCGCGAACTGCCGAACGGTTCAGCATCGACCGGGTCGAGTCTCACGGAGAAGGCGACTGTGTTCATGGCAGAAAACCTGTCAGTCGGAGCAGGGGACGCGTGATGCGTCGGTCTGTTTCCTCAGCCAGGACGAACGATACCCAGGGATCCGAGCAGATGGCAACGGTTGGTCACCGGTCGGGCCAGAAGGTCAGCCACGACCTCGTCTCGTGGGGCGGCACCCGGCCCTCCGCCTCGCGGGGGCAGCGTGATCCACCCAGACGGCTACGGTCAGGAACCGCCCCGGCCTGGCGGCGGACTCTCTCCGGAGAGCGCCCGTGCCTGATCGCGAGCGCACGCCCAGCAGTTGCGCCAGCCGCGGCGGCCGGCGGCCGCGCTCGTCCCGGTGATGGGTGGCGGCAGTGCGGACCACGAATAGGAAAAGCACCATGAAGGTGCCATTACTTAGATTGTTTAGCAATAAGAAATTGCTGGGGAATCATCGGAGCTGCCTCACATCATTGTGTGCCGGTGAAATCTGGGCT